>JAURNB010000114.1 GCA_030830415.1 Acidimicrobiales bacterium
CGCACGGGAGGACTCGCACCATCGGCCACTGTTTTGCCCCAAACTGCCGCAACAGAATTCATTCAATATGACGCAAGACCCACCCCGTCATTTCGTGCGTCGCTCAGAAAAATTCCTAACCTTCGCAATGCACTGAGTGTTTTTTCTGTGTATGCACAAACCATTGCCATATTGGCCTCAGCGGTTCATTTTCATCATCCAGCCACATGGGTTCTTGCTTTTTTGCTCATGGGGCGTGCACATGCTCAATTTGCATCGCTCATGCATGAATCGGCGCATCGCTTGCTCTTTTCACACAGAGCCATGAACGACTTTGTCGGAACATGGTTTTTAGGATTTGTTGGCTTCACGAGCACTGCGGCGTATCGCAGAGTGCATATGGCGCACCACCGAGCAGAGTTCGGACCCGAGGAACCCGACCTCGCCTTGTACGCCAACTACCCCATTTCCACTGCCAGTTTTCGCCGCAAGCTCACACGTGATGCACTTGGGCGCACCGGCGTCAAACTCTTACGTCAACAATTGCGCGGCCTGCGCTCACCTGAGGCGCGCATTCGGCGCACACAAGTAAAAATATTTGCTGTGCAATTGATGCTCTTTGCCATATGCACTGCATTAGGCGTCCCGCTGCTGTACCCCTTGATGTGGCTACTTCCCTATCTCACCGTGTGGCGTGTCATCAATCGCCTGCGCTCAATAGCTGAACACGGAGGCATGACCGCCGATACCGACAAGCGCCGCACCACACACAGTGTTCACCAACATGTGCTCGCTCGGTTCTTTCTGGTCCCGTTCAACATTGGCTTTCACCTTGCCCACCATGTTGATGCCGGGGTCCCATTTCGGCACCTTCCGGAGTTCCACGAGGAACTACGCCGCGCCCAGTACGTCACCGACACAAGTGAATTCCCCCATTATCGGGCCATGTGGCGGGCGGCTCACGAATTACCACTATCTACGTAGTAATAAACCGAACCAGCCCTTCTAGACTGATGCCGTGAGCGAGCTTTTTCGAATCAATTCCTTGTGTGTACAACCCCTTGTTGGGCTCGACGGCGACGAAAGCCAGAACAACGCCCCCTCCATTTTGCGCAATTTCTCCCTCACAATCAACGAAGGTGAAGTGCACGCAATTATGGGCCCAAACGGTTGTGGCAAGTCGACCTTGGCAAGCACCTTGTTGGCGTCACCCGAATACGAAGTCACCAGCGGCAACATCTTCTACCGCGGTGAAGACATCACCGATTGGGCAACCGATGTTCGCGCAAAAGCAGGCATCTTTCTCGCCTTCCAATACCCACAGGAAATCGCTGGCGTTTCGGTCATTCAGTTTCTTCGCCAGGCGCTCTCTGCGCGTAAAGGCATCGACCTCTCGGTTCTTGAATTGCGTCTGTCCATCATGGACTGGATGAAGCGTCTTGGAATGGATTCATCATTTGTTGACCGTTACCTCAATGAGGGTTTCTCAGGCGGTGAGAAAAAGCGTAATGAAATCATGCAGATGGCCATTCTTGAACCCGAAATTGCCATTCTCGATGAAACCGACTCTGGCCTCGACATCGACGCATTGCGCATTGTGGCAAAAGGTATTCGCGAAGTGCGTGCCGATCGCGACAAGCTCGGCATCTTGCTCATCACCCACTACCAGCGCCTCCTCGATGAACTTCAGCCCGACTTCGTTCACATCATGATCGATGGGCGCATCGTGGCATCAGGTGGCATGGAACTCGCAGAAGAACTTGAGCGGTCTGGCTATGAGGCCTACCGTTCAGAGAAGTAGACATTTCTTATGAGCTTCGACGCAGCACTTGTAAAAAAGGACTTCCCTCTTTTACAGCGCCGCATCAACGACAAGCCGTTGGTTTACCTCGACTCTGCCAATACCTCACAAAAGCCACAACAAGTCATCGATGCCATGTCGCAATTCATGGAAACGACCTATGCGCCCATCAACCGCAGTGCATACCAACTTGCCGCCGAATCAACCGATGCATATGAGAATGCCCGTAGCTTGTGCCGCACCTTCATCAATGCGCCGCGCACCAATGAAATTATCTTCACGAAAAACGCAACCGAAGCTTTAAACCTTGTTGCACATTCATGGGGTGGCGCAAACCTGCAAGCCGGCGACATAGTAGTGCTCACCCAAATGGAACATCACGCCAACATCGTTCCATGGCACATGCTTGTTCAATCACACGGTATTCAGTTGCGTTGGGTGCCGCTCACCGCCGATGGTCAACTCGACCTCACGAACTTAGATGAGCTGCTCAAAGGCGCAAAGATTTTTTCTTTCACTGCAATGAGCAACGTTCTTGGAACGCTTACTCCCGTTAAGCAACTCTGTGCAGCAGCCCATGCCGCTGGCGCACTTGCCATTGTCGACGGTTGCCAATATGTTCCACACAACGTCACCGACGTCACTGAGTGGGATGCAGACTTCCTCGCATTTTCTTCACACAAAATGTGTGGCCCTTCAGGCATCGGAGTGCTGTGGGGTCGTGAAGAACTCTTGAATGCCATGCCTCCCTTTTTAGGTGGCGGCAACATGATCGCCGATGTCCGCCTCGACGGCTTTACTTGTGCTGAACTCCCCGCCAAATTTGAGGCTGGCACACCCCCCATTACCGATGTCATCGGTTTTGGCGCTGCCATTACGTATCTCAATGCAATTGGCATGAACAACGTTCGCCAACACGAAAAAGAAACCGTCACCTATGCCTTATCTGCTCTTCATGAGCGCTACGGCAACGACATCACCATCCATGGCCCCACCGACCCCGAGGTGCGTGGAGCCACGCTGAGCTTCAAATTCAAAGATGTTCACCCTCACGACCTCAGCCAGGTGCTCGACCAGTCCAATATCTGCGTTCGCGCTGGCCACCACTGCGCCAAGCCCTTAATGCGCCTCTTGGGCGCTAACGCCACGGCACGGGCCAGCTTCTACCTCTACAATTCATTAGACGACGTCGACGCATTGGTTAATGCGTTAGAGGGCGCCGGCGACTTGTTTAGTTTGTAATTTATATTCACCACTCGAATTACTTGGAGATCCGATGCCAGGCTTAGAAGACCTCTACCGCGAGATCATTCTCGACCACTACCGGACCCCTCGCAACCGCGGTGAACTTGCTCCACCTGCTGCTAAAGCAGAAGGACACAACCCTTTGTGTGGCGACGAAATTCAGGTCTACATCGACGTTGCCGACGGCATCGTGCGCGATATCAAAATCAGCGGGCAAGGTTGCTCCATTAGCCAAAGCTCGGCGTCCATGATGAGTGCTGCGGTCAAAGGCAAGTCCATCGACGACATCCGCAACCTTGTGCGCCGCTTTAAGCACATGATGTCGATTGAAGAGGAAGGGAACGATTCGCCAATTGACGAATCGCAATCTCTTGGAGACCTCGAAGCATTGAAGGGTGTAGTGAAATTTCCTGTACGCATTAAATGTGCAGTGCTGTCATGGAATACCCTGCTTGACGCACTGAACAACGCCTAATTCATTTCACTTAGCGATCGGGGGACTCGCCATGTCATTTATTCCGTCTCAAGTTGCCGACATTACTGTCGACTGGCTCAATGAGGTTTTGCCAAAGAGCGTAGGGAAGGTGGAGAGCTTCACCATCACTCGTTTCGGTACTGGCGTCGGCATTTTGGGCGAACTCGCTCGACTGCACCTCACCTACGCCGATGGCGATGGGGCTGGGCCAGCAACCATGGTTGCAAAGTGCCAATCACCAGCGCCTGAAAATCAATTTCTTGCTCAGGCAATGGGCTTCTACTTACGAGAAGTCAACTTCTACCGTGAAATATCGGCGCATCTCGATGTGCGCGTACCTGAGTCGTACTACGCCGACGCTGGTCCTGACGGTTTGCCTTTCATTATCTTGATTGAAGACATCACCGACGCGTATTGCCCAGACCAGGTCAAAGGTCTCACGCTGAATGAAGCCGAACGCATTCTCGATACCGTTGCTGTGCTTCATGCAGAGTTTTGGGAAACACCTCAGCTCTACGAACTCACGTGGTTGCCACCCATGAACAACCCGCTGTACAAAGCAGGAAAAATGATGGCAGAAGCACAATGGCCCACCTTTGTTGAACACTTCGGTGAACGCCTTGGCGGCGACATGCTCGACACATTGAAACTCGCTTGCGAGAAATACCCCGACATGCTCGATTGGTGGGTACAACAAGGCCACCAAACCTTTACCCACACCGACTGCCGTGCGGAAAACTATCTTTTCGGCGGAAGCGCTGGTGCCGACACCATCACCATGATCGACTTTCAACTCAGCACCCGCCATGTTGGAGCTTGGGATGTTTGTAACTTGCTCGCAGCTTCTATTACTCCGGAACTACGCCGCGAACACGAAGGTGCACTCTTACAGCGTTACTTCAACCGCGTCAGCGAACTTGCTGGCGACAAGCCTGGGTTCGCCGGATACTCACTCGATCGCTTGTGGTACGACTACCGTGCATCGCTGTTACAACAAGGAGTTGCCCAGGTCATTACTTCGAACCTGCAAGGTGGAAACGAACGCGGCACTGAGCTTCTTGAACAGCTGCACATGCGCCCATTGCTTGCTGCCATCGACCATAACGTCGGTGACATTTTGAAAGATATCAAATAAAGAAAGAACATGACAGAACTTCTTCCCCCTCCCAGCGACAGCACCCTAGAAGAAATCCACGAGCGCACTTATTTAGTGAAGTCGTATTACAAATCAAAAGACTCCATGATTGTTCGTGGCGCAGTGCGCGACTTCAAACCCGCTGGTTTGTATGTGCCCGACGACCCAGAGCCACTCCCCGTGCATCACATGATTGTTGCTTTGGAAATTTCACACCCGAGCATGCTCATTACCGATGCCACGGTAGAACTAGAAGTGACACCGCATCTCGGCTGCCAGCGCATTTCCGATCACTACAAAAACCTCATTGGCCTCAGCATTGCACGTGGCTTTACACATAAAGTACGCGAACTTTTTGGTGGGCCACGCGGCTGCACGCACACCACTGCTCTGCTGCAAGCAATGGCACCTGTTGCCATTCAAAGTGTGTGGTCGATGAATGCAGTTGGGGTACGCGACGGTGTCGACCTACCAGCAGTTCCACGCGGCACTCGCGAAGAACGCCTTGCCGCAATGCGCTTCAACCTCAATACATGCCACATTTGGGACGAAAACGGTGAAATGGCCAACATCGTTGCCGACGGTGGCGACATTGGTCTGCCGCTCTGGATTGAAGATCGCTACGCCAAACTGGGGCGCAACCCTATTGAGTGGCGTAAGCGGATGGGTAACGACTAAGGCTTTTAGAAAACAAAGACAGGCTTAATGGTGACGCCTGTTTCGCTATCGTGCTGAGCTTCGTTAATTTGATCGAGTCGATACGTCTTAATGAGTTTCTCAATAGGAAACTGCCCACGACGATGCCACTCAATCATCTTGGGAATGAATTCTCCAGGGAATGCATCGCCTTCAATTACTCCCATCACTGTTTTCCCAAAGAGAAAACCACTTCCTTCAAGTGTGAATTCGGCAAGGCCTGCACCCACTAAGCAACACACGCCTGTGGGTCGCAAAGCATCAACAGCACCGCGCACCACCGACTGCACACCTGTGGTGTCGAATGCATACTGCGCACCACCACCGGTGATTTGCTGAACCGACTCCACAATGTTGGTTGTCGATTTCGCATTTAACGTGTGCGTTGCACCCAGTTCATGAGCAAGAGCCAAACGCGAATCGTGCAGGTCGACTGCAATGATGGTGCTGCATCCTGCAATTTTTGCCGCCATCACTGCTGCTAAACCCACCGCACCAGCACCGTAAATGGCAATGGAAGTTCCGGCGCGCACTTTCAACGAATTGATGACTGCACCTGCACCTGTTTGAAACCCACAACCAAGGGGCCCGAGAAGTTCAAGCTTGACGTCGTCTGCAGTGACCTTTACTACGTTGCGCTCACTTGCCATTGCATAATTTGCGAAACTCGATTGCCCAAACCAGCAACATGCCATGTTGGTACCATCAGGCGAAGTAAGAGGAGTGGAACCATCCATGCGTGTTCCCATGAAATTCAATGGGTAGAAAAGATCGCAATATTGAGGAAAGCCCGTCGAGCAATTTGTGCATTTTCCACAGCTCGCATACGACATCACCACTTTGTCGCCAGGAACTACCGAGGTCACTCCTGCGCCTACCGCTTCCACGATGCCTGAACCTTCGTGACCCAAAACAACAGGAAGAGGAAATGGTGCACCAGGTGTGCGTGCCAAGAGATCGGTGTGACACATGCCCGCACCCACGACCCGTACCAGCACCTCTCCTGGTTGTGGGTCAGAGATCTCTAACTCACGCACCTCGAATGCTCCGTCGTGACTGGGAAGTACTGCAGCAGAAATTTTCATATTTTCATCATGCCATGTCTTGGCAATAAGCGCGAGAAGACCTAGAATAGAAATCGAAGGGGAGTATCCCGTAAGTACCGAAGTCGTCATCACGGCAGAAGTGAGCAATCACTTGCGCCCGGCCCGGTTGCCCAGTTTGGGAGGGAGAGACTTTCGACGAAGTTCTTGTGCTGGTTCACCAGCACCCGTCGAAAGGAAGTACCCATGTTTAAAAACACCATTAAAACGTCCGTTCTCCTCGCTGGGCTTGGTGGCCTCATTGTCACCATCGCAGGTGTCTTAGGCGGAGGAAGCTCAAGTTCACTTACATTTGGTCTTCTCATTGCCTTCGTCATGGTGGGTGGTTCGTATTGGTTCAGCGACAAACTTGCCCTGAAAAGCGCCAAAGCTCGCATCGTTACTGAAGAAGATGCCCCCCTCTTCTTCGGAATGGTGAAGGAATTGGCAACCCGTGCCGGAATGCCAATGCCGCGGGTTGCCATCTCCCCTAACGAGCAGCCCAACGCTTTTGCAACCGGGCGCAACCCCCGCCATGCGGTGGTGTGTGCAACAGAGGGCCTTTTGCGTTCCATGCCTGAAGATGAGTTGCGTGGCGTCATGGCACATGAGCTCATGCACGTGAAGAACCGCGACATTCTCATTGGCTCAGTTGCTGCAGCCATTGCCACAGCCATTTCCTTCATTGCAAACATGGCCATGTGGGCATCGATGTTTGGGGGTCGCGGAGGTAATGACGATGAACGAGCAAACCCTTTTGCATTAATCCTTGTGTCGATGCTCGCCCCTATTGCAGCGTCGCTTTTGCAGATGGCAATTTCTCGATCACGCGAGTTTGAAGCCGATCGCGGAGCTGCCGAGCTCCTTGGCAGCGGCAATTCTTTAGCTAACGCGCTTGAGCGCATCGAAGCGTCGGCAAAACATACGCCCATGCAAGTAGCTCCCGCCCAGGCCTATGCGTATATTCACAACCCTCTTGCTGAATTCCAGAAAAAGAAGAGCGGCCCCAATATGGCACGCCTTTTTTCTACTCACCCCAGCACCGATGAACGCATTGCTCGTCTTCGCTCGATGAGCTTCTAATCATGAATAAAACAACTGAATACACATCAAGTAATAGTCCAGTGATGCACGCACATACCAAAAGCATCGAAGAGGTCGCTTCCGCCTTAGAGTCTCATCTCTCCAACGGCATCTCTTCACAAGAGGCAAATGTGCGACTTTTGACCTATGGGAAGAACGAACTTGCAGCAGCAGACGTCATCCCCGCCTGGCGCAAACTGCTCGCCCAATTCCAAGATCTCCTCATTCTCATTTTGATGGGCGCAGCAGTTCTCTCGTTTGTGATATCTGGAGAGCTCAAAACACCACTCGTTGTGTTGGTCGTTGTGGTCTTCAATGCCGTTCTTGGATTCATGCAGGAAAATCGTGCAGAGAAATCGCTCGATGCTTTACGCAAGATGCTCAGTACTCAAGTGCGTGTGAAACGTGATGATGACATTCAACTCATTGACACTTCGCAAGTGGTTCCCGGAGACATCGTTTTAGTAGAAGCTGGCGACCGCCTCCCCGCCGATGGCCGCATCGTTTTTGCCAACAACGTAGAAGTAGACGAATCTGCTCTTACTGGCGAAAGCCACCCTGTCACCAAACACACCAACGTGATCGCCGATGTCAATGCCTCACTAGGTGACCGTCAATGCATGGCATACATGAACTCCACCGTCACCCGCGGTCGCGCCGAAATACTTGTTACCCACACCGGGATGAACACAGAAATTGGCCACATTGCCGGGTTGCTTGCATCAACACCTACAGAAAAAACGCCACTCCAAAAGCAACTCGATGGTCTCGCCCATCAGCTCGTTATCTTGGCCGGCGTCATTGTGGGTCTTGTCATGGTGGCCAATCTGTTACGGGGCGAATCATTTAACGATGTACTCCTCACCGCTGTGGCGCTCGCCGTTGCCGCAATTCCCGAAGGTCTTCCCGCGGTCACCGTGGTCACCCTCGCAATAGGAGTGAACCAACTCGCCGGGCGCAACGCCATCATTAAGCGCCTTGCGGCTGTGGAAACACTCGGTTGCACCAGTGTTATTTGCAGCGACAAAACAGGAACGCTCACCCTGAATCAGATGACTGCTACCCACTTCGTCTTCGAAGGAGAAAATCTTGCCGTCACCGGTGGCGGGTATTCAAACAACGGTGGGGTTCAAAACATTGGACCCACCACCGACACACTCACCACCACCGCACGAGGTCTTGCCTTATGTGCCGATGCCATTGTTCATCACCGCGGAGGCACCGACGAACTTGTTGGCGACCCCACCGAAGGTGCACTTGTTGTACTTGCCGAAAAACTCAACA
>JAURNB010000115.1 GCA_030830415.1 Acidimicrobiales bacterium
ATCTTTCGGCAGCGACGCAGTTGCGCGGCGTACCACGGTTCCCCATTGCTCCATGGTTGGCGCATGCTCACTTGTCACATAAGCAACACCTAAACCGCCACCCACAGTGAGATCACTCAAACCGAGCGGCGCAAAGAAACTCACCATCACATCAATTGCTTTACCCAAGTGCTCAATGTCGAGCACGTTGGAACCAATGTGGAAGTGCAAGCCAATGAGGTTGAGGCGTGACGACCTACGCACAGTTTCTACTGCTCGCATAGCGTCGCCATTACCCATGTTGAAACCAAACTTGGAATCGTCTTGCCCTGTGGAAACAAATTCATGCGTATGAGCGTGCACGCCAGGTGTCACGCGAATCTGCACATTTACTTGCGCACCGAGGAAGCCTGCAACATGCTCAAGGCGTTCAATTTCATCGAAACTATCGACCACAATGTGGTGCACGCCTTCACGAATGGCGTAATGCAATTCGTCGGAAGACTTGTTATTGCCATGCAACACACAACGATTGGCAGGAACGCCAGCACTTAAGGCAACAAAGAGTTCCCCGCCAGTTGCCACATCGAGCATGAGGCCTTCTTCGTGCACGAGTTTCGCCATTTCTGTACACAGGAATGCTTTGGTGGCATACACCACATTTCCTGCACCGAAAGATTCACTGGCTTCACGACAGCGGTTATGAATGTGTTGCTCATCGTAAATGAACAAAGGCGTACCAAATTGGGCAGCAAGGCTCGACACCAAGCAACCACCAATGGAGAGTTCTCCTGCAGGCTCAATGAGCGCTGTGTCGGGTAGTAGACGAAGTTCTATGGGGTCCATTGCTACATCGCTTCCGGTGCTTCAATACCCAATAAACCTAGACCACAATTCAGTACTCGCGCTGTTGCATCGCATAATGCAAGGCGCTCGGTGCGTTGCGGTTCGTCAGATTTCAACACAGGACAATTCTCGTAGAAGCCGGTGAAAACCGTGGCGAGTTCATACAAATAGGTACACATGCGGTGCGGACTGGCCTTCGCCAAAGAGTCCCACACCACTGCATCGAACTGCAAAAGAGTGAGCGCGAGAGCTTTTTCTTGCGGTTCGCCCAGCGTCGCAGTAACGCCTCGTACAGATGCACGACTGATATCGGCGCGGCGAAAGATGCTGCAAATGCGAGCGTGTGCGTATTGCAGGTACGGCGCAGTGTTGCCATCGAACGACAACATGCGGTCCCAGTCGAAGATGTAGTCCTTAATGCGATCGGTGGAAAGGTCGGCGTATTTCACTGCGCCAATGCCAATCATTCGTTCAACGTTTGCGCGTTCAGCGGCCGAGAGTGCAGGGTTCTTTTCTTCCACTGCGCGTGATGCACGTTCTACAGCTTCTTCCAGCAATGCAGAGAGCTTCACAGATTCTCCGCTGCGGCTCTTCAACATTTTTTTATCGGCGCCCAGCACATTGCCGAAAGACACGTGCTGCATTTCTACAGTGGCCGGCAACCAACCAGCTTTCTTTGCTGCAGCTTCCACCATTTGCAAGTGCTGAGCTTGTGGAGCACCCACCACGTACCACATCTTTTGGGCGCCAATGCGCTCAACGCGGTCGATAACGCACGCAAGGTCGGTGGTGGCGTAGTTATAACCACCATCGCCTTTGCGAATAATGAGCGGCAATGGCTCGTTGTCGCGATTGGTGAACCCATCGAGGTACATCACATCGGCGCCATCGCTTTGTTCGAGCGTTCCCGACACGCGCAAACGCTCCACTACCTGTGGCAGCAAATTGTTATATGCGCTTTCTCCCATGAGGTCGGAGTCTTCAAGCAATACCCCAAGAGTGCGATACACGCGGTTGAAGTACTTTGTGCTCTCGCCCACCAATACATTCCACATGCGCAGCGTTTCGGCGTCACCGGCCTGCAGCGCAACAACTCGCAAACGTGCACGTTCTTTGAAAGCGTCGTCAGTTTCGAACTTTTGACGCGCGACTTTATAAAAAGAGTCGAGATCGCCAACAGAAAATGCCTCTGCTGCTTGGTCTTCACCTAGGTCAATGAGATGTTCAATGAGCATTCCAAAGGGAGTGCCCCAGTCGCCAATGTGGTTTTCGCGCACTGTGGTGTAGCCAACAAAGTTCAGCATGCGCACCAGGGCATCGCCAATCACTGTGGAGCGCAAATGTCCTACGTGCATTTCCTTTGCAACGTTCGGCGCAGAATAGTCAACGACAACGGTTTCTTTGCCCTCAATGCTGCGCACGCCAAGAGCACTTGAACTTGTCATTGCTGCAAGTTCGCGTTCAAGAAACGCACGACTAAAAACAACGTTGATAAACCCAGGGCCAGCAACTTCTGTGCTTTCACACATGTCGCTCACATCGCCAAGAAGAGCCAGCACCTCAGTTGCCACATCGCGTGGAACTTTGCCAGTTGCCTTCGCTACAGCCAGCGCACCATTCACCTGTGCATCGGCGCGGTCACTTGCACGCACCACAGGGTCGGCAGGTGCGGCGGCAACCGAAGAGAATGCGGGGCGGAAACGTTCGGCAAGGAGGGAAAGAGGATCAGACATGTCGCTAGCCATTGTTGCCGACCACGAGCCCAAATCACGGATCTTTACGAAGTCTTGGGCAATGCCACTAGCCTGAGGTCGCTAGAGCAGAAATTTTTCCTGTCCTAGCCCTCGTAGCTCAGGGGATAGAGCGTCGGCCTCCGGAGCCGTAGGCGCAGGTTCGAATCCTGCCGAGGGCACCAACTCACAGTTCGTTAACACAAAATAAACAGTGACAATGACCGTGCGTTTACATTCATCGCCTAGTTTTCAAGGAGAGATGTTCACTATGACTGACCGCAAAGAAACACAAATTGCGAGCATGCCAAATAACTCACGGCTGGAATTCCGCAATGTTTCCATGACGTTTCCCGATGGAACTGAAGCGCTGAAAGAAGTTTCCTTTTCCGTGGCTGCAGGGGAGTTCGTCACCATCGTGGGGCCGTCCGGATGTGGTAAATCAACTCTTCTTCGTGTTGCATCTGGGCTCACAACGCACTCCAATGGCGAGTGCCTGGCAGATCGCGGTAGCTTGGGCTACGTCTTCCAAGACGCCACTCTTTTGCCGTGGCGTACCGTGCAGCGAAACGTCGAGTTAAATGCCGAATTGCAAGGTGTTCCCGAGGCTGAACGCCGCGAACGCGCCCGTCAAGCCATCGAACTTGTGGGTCTGACCGGCAGCGAAAAAAAGTATCCCAAACAGTTGTCGGGTGGAATGAAGATGAGAACTTCTCTCGCTCGTTCACTTGTCATGAAGCCAAGTGTTTTTATGTTCGATGAACCTTTTGGCGCCCTTGACGAAATTAGTCGTGAACGTCTGCAAGACGAACTCTTACGCATTTTTGATCACGAAGGTTTCGCCGGTCTCTTCATTACGCACTCCGTTCCCGAGGCAGTTTTCCTCTCTACCCGCGTGCTCTGCATGTCTGCTCGGCCTGGTCGTATCATTGCCGACTTTTCTATTCCCTGGGAATACCCGCGCCGGCACGACATCCGCTACTCACCTGAGTTTGCCGAAATGTGCGGCAAGGTCTCTGAGTCTTTGAGAGAAGCCCACGCATGAGCACGCAAACCAAATTACTAAAGACCTATATGCCCCCACTCGCCACCTTTGGGGCCTTTATTGGTGTGTGGTACGCGGTGCACTACTTCATTTTGAGCGAGAACCGTAAGTTCATTGTTCCCCCACCGCATGCAGTCATCGATAATGCCTTCTTGAATGGCGTCGCTCGGTCGGAACTCGCCGAAGGGCTTGTGAACACCGGACGTATTGCGTTGTTCGGCTTCTTGATTGCTTCTGTATTGGCACTTTTTGGGTCGGTACTCATGGCAGGCAATCGCATGATTGAACGCGCTCTCTTTCCCTACGCCGTGGCACTTCAAACGGTGCCCATTTTGGCGCTAGTGCCACTCTTTTCAGTGTGGTTTGGGCCAACGCGCACTGCCCGCATCGTCACATGCGTATTGGTAGCCATCTTCCCCATCCTCACCAGTTTTCTCTTCGGATTGAAGTCTGTTGATAGTGGCCATCAAGATCTTTTCACCCTCAACAATGTGAGTCGTACAACACGATTCCGCAAATTACTTTTCCCGGCCGCTTTGCCATCAATTTTCACGGGGCTTCGCATTGGTGCTGGGCTGTGTGTCATCGGCGCTCTCGTTGCCGACTTCTTCTTTTCACGTGGCGACCTCGGACTCGGGCGCCTCTTAAACAATTACGCCAAGCGTCTCGAATACGAGAAACTTTTTGGCGGAGTGATTTTGGCTTCTGCCTTGGGCGTTGCCATCTACATCCTCATCGGCTGGATCGCCAATCGTTCGCTACGCGATTGGCACGAGTCAGAGGCACGATCGGCCTAGCCGTAAGTGGCAATTATCCGTACACCTATTAGACCAAAAAGGAAGAACCCACTTATGAAACGTTCCACACGACGCATCATCGCTCTTGCGGCTGCTGCGGGTCTCGTTCTCGCTGCCTGTGGTAGTGACAACGATGCAACAACTACAGAAGACACCACCGCACCTGAAGAAGTGACAGTCGATACCACTGCTGCAACTGACGAAGTTGTCTGCCCCGCGAATCTTGTTATTCAAACTGACTGGTGGCCAGAAATTGAACACGGCGGCACCTACCAACTCATCGGAGCCGGCGGAGTGGCCGACCCCAAGTTGTTCACCTACTCAGGCCCGATTGCCGATGCTTACAAAGTTGGCGGCATTGAGACCGTTGAAATTCGTGCAGGTGGAGACGCCATTGAATTCCAGCCAGTTCTTTCTGTCATGAAGACCGACCAAGACATCACACTGGGATACGTCAACACCGACGACATCATTCAAAGCTCAGGCACCGTTCGTGCAACCGGAGTTGCCACCACTTTGGAAATCAACCCTCAGTTCCTCATGTGGGACCCAGAGCAATTGAAGATCGACCCGAAGGACCCAGCAAGCCTCGGTGCCTCTGGTGCTCGTATTTCTCACTTCTCAGGAACCACCTACATGGACTGGTTGTTGGGCAAGGGCTTTATTAAGAAAGATCAAAGCGACCCCAACTACGGCGGATCGCCCGACAAGTGGATTGCTGACGGAGGCAACTTCATTCAGCAGGGTTTCGTGACCAATGAAACCTACAAATACGAAAATGAAATCAACTGGAAAGACGGCGCTCCGGCCCCAATCGATTACACATTGATTCATGATCTTGGCTGGCAGCCGTACCCTGCGATGTACAGCGTTCTCAGTGACCGCGTAGAAGAGTTAAGCCCATGTCTTGCAGTTCTCGTTCCGAAGTTGCAACAGGCTTGGGTTGACTACCTCGCAGACCCCACCCCAATTGGTGATGCGTTGGTTGAAATTACAAAGACCTATAACAACTACTGGACCATCACACCAGAATTGAATGCTGCAGGCTTTGAGCTCTTCAAGAGTTTGGGAATCGGTGGCAACGGCCCCGACAGCACTTACGGCAACTTCGACATCGATCGTGTGCAGAAGTTGTACGACGAGGCCATGCCGTTGTTGGCTGAACTCGGAGTAGAGACCGATGCTACATTGACGGTTGACGGTGTAGTTACAAACCAGTTCATCGATACATCAATTGGTGTCGCTGGATAAACAACTCAGAATTTCAAAAAGGGCCGTCCTTCGGGGCGGCCCTTTTTTTATTCCCAAACTGTCAGCGGTAAGCACACAGGTCAAAGGCATTACCGTCGAGGTCGACAAAGTTGGCGATCATGCCATACGACTCTCGACGAACAGGACGCGTTTCCGTTGCTTGAAGAGCAAGCAGGCGAGCGTGTTCGGCATTAAAATTCTCAAGTGAGCACACGAGGTCGAGATGCATTCCACCAGGCCGGTGTGCACCGCGTTGGAACCCAAGACGCCGAATGCCTTGCTTGTCTGACAACACGATCCATCGATCACCGTCTTCTCGTTCCGATTCAACGAGCCCCATCACATCAGACCAAAATGCGGCCAAAACCTCGGTGGAAGGGGTATCGAAGGTAACAAGGTCAAAGCGAATGGGAAAAGGTTCAGACATCTCTCACACACTAGAAGCCATATCGCTTTCAGGTGTCGTTGGCGAACCTATTGAGAAACTTGTGAAATACTCTCTTTACGAATTGTGTTGAAAACATTGCGTCGGGGGGGCAGCAACGTGAACAAAAATGCGAATAACGAAGTCCCGACTAACGGAAGTGCTCCTGCACAATGCCCGTATAGCCCGCTTGACCCCGAGGTACTTGCCGACCCCTTCCCTGCTTATGCGCAACTGCGTAGCGAGTGCCCCGTGCACAACACCAATATGGGCGGCCGCGAATTTCTTACCGTGGCAAATCGTGCCGATGTGCACAACATTCTCACGAGCCCTAATGAATGGGTCAACCGCTATGGCGCTGGCATCGCATACTCCGGTGTCGACGGTCGCGGCAACTTGCAACACTTCGACCAGCCAGAGCACACCAAGCGTCGCGTGCTGATGCGCAATGAGTTCAACCCCGTTGAAGTGAAGAAACTCGCCGACGACGCAGTTCGCGTTGCCAACGAACTTGCCCGCGACATGGCGGCCAGTGGCAACTCGGCCGAACTGCACGATGCTTTTGCATGCCCCATGCCTATTTTGGGTTTCATCGATCTCATGGGTGTTCCTGCGGAAGATCGCACGCTCATTAAGAACTGGGCCGATCAGTTGGTGCTGGGTTTGTCTGACCCTCCAGCAGCAGTCAAGCCCACTGAAGAAATTAAGCAATACATCAACGCCGCTGTCTCACAACGCCGTCGCGTTGCCGATGCAGGCGGCACACCTACGCCTGGGCTACTTACTGAATACTCATTGCGCACCATCGATGGTGAACGTATTCCTCTCATCGAGATGGAAGCAATGGTGTTGCAACTCTTAGTTGCTGGTCATGAAACCACCACATCTCTCATTACGAACCTCATGTGGCGCTTACTTGAAGTTCCTGCACGTTGGCAACGTATTGTGAATGACTTTTCTCTCATTCCCAATGCAATTGAAGAAAGTTTGCGTTACGACCCGCCTGTACTTGGACTCTTTCGTACGAATGAAAACCCTGCCGTCATCAATGGCGTCAATGTTCCCGAAAAAACAAAAGTAATGGTCATGTATGCCTCGGCAAACCGCGACCCCGAAGCTTTTCCGAACCCCGATGAATTTGATATTGATCGTGACCCCATG
>JAURNB010000116.1 GCA_030830415.1 Acidimicrobiales bacterium
ACCAATGTCGCCTTCCCACTTCAGGTGCGATTCAACATTGTCAACAGACAAGCCGATGACTTTCACATTGCGCTTGTCGAACTCGGGTTTGATTTTTGCTACGTAGCCAAGCTCAGTGGTGCACACTGGTGTGAAGTCTTTGGGGTGACTAAAAAGTACGCCCCACGAGGTGCCGAGCCACTCATGAAAGTTGATGGTGCCTTGTGTGGTTTCTGCGGTGAAGTCGGGGGCGGTATCGCCGAGTCGAAGTGCCATGGTGTTCTCCTTTGAAGGTGACTGTTTCACAGACCACGATAACGCCATTTTCCATAATCCCGACCAAATTGGTCGGGATTAGTGTGCCGCTATGCCAGCTTCACGAACATTTTTTGAACGTCTTCGATGGAATAGCCATCTTTCCTCGATTGCTCGGGGTTGGATATGCACCAGGTGAGGCCAGCTGCCACCAAGTTAAAGCCCACTTGTTCCAGGGCTTTATTAGCTGCGGAGATTTGAGTGACCACGTCTCTGCAATCGCGTTCTTCGCTGAGCATTTGTTGAATGCCTCGAATTTGGCCCTCAATGCGACGGAGGCGTTTTTGGAGGTCGTCGGTGGTCTCAGCGGGTATTTGCATATATCCACTATACCCCAGTGGGTATAGTGGAATTGTTCAGTTATCCCAAAGTTGTTGAAGTGGTTGTGGGTGTTGGAGTGACCGCAGGTGCTGGATCGAGGTAGTCGCGCAGCGAAGCAGGCCGTAACCCGAGTCGCTTGATTTCAGCGAGCACAACCTTCAGGCTCGATTCCAAACTATTCAAGTAGTGCAACAAAATAATGTCGCCACGCTGGATAGAACCCCCACCGGATCTCACAATTTTTCCTTGGTCGGCTTCAACGTTCCACATGACAATTTTCTTGATACCACACTGCTTCGCTGCAATGACTGTGTTGCTGTTGTGCGATCCACCTGGTGGTCTGAAAAAGACTGGGACTTTCTTGTAGTTCCCTCGAACATGTTCGTTGGCTCTGCAAATTTCGCTTGTCTGTTCTTTCAGTGAGAGCGAACTCATGAGACGATGAGTTTCTGAATGGTTCTCAAATGATGTACCTGGGCGCTGAATGCGGTGGAGAGCCTTCCAGTGCGTTTTCAAAGCTTCCGACAGAACAAAATTTGCAACAGGAATCTTTCTCGAGAGCAGCAGTTGCACTAGGCCATCTGTAATTACCGAACCATCGTCGATCGTGATGAACACCACTGGGTCATTTGTGCGTACACGGTCGACAATAAAGGAACCATTGGTCGACTTGGCACGAACAGCCGAGGCATTGATGAGCAAGGGGAGGGAAAAAAGAACAGCGCTGAGCGCAAGAAGAGCAGAGAAACGACGGTGAGCCACTTCGGAAATATACAGCCGAGGCGGAGCGAAGCCTTATGCGCTAAGCAAAGTAAGAGCACTCTTCACAAAATCGGAAAGGAGGGCTACTTTCCTAAGAAATTCCAGTGCCATGGGGGTGTGCATATGGATCTTCAGGAATTGCAAGAGGTTAAACCAACGTGCCATCGAGCGCTCGTAGTTGCCGCGTTGCAACAGCACAGTGCACTAGGGCTTCTGATGCTCTACACCCACTGTGAACATGATGTGAGATGCGTGGTGCTACGCCGCTTGGGGGTGCAAGGAGTAAGCGACGATGTTGTACAAGAAACTTTCTTACGAGCAAGTGAACGCATTGATCAACTTCGTGATGTGCACAAGCTTGAGGCGTGGGTGTGTGCAATTGCCAAAAATGAGGCGTACAAGTACTTGCGGCAGCGTCAGCGGTTGTTGTCAGGGACAGCAGTTCATGAAATAGCTGACCCAGAAATATTGGTCGGCGAAACAAAGTGGCATGTCATAATTGAACAAGCGAGCAAAGGCCTCACTGACCGCGACCGATTATTTGTAGAATTAATTGTGAGCACGGAATTCACTTGGCATGAAATCGCACAGCAACTCGATATTTCACTCAGCAATGTCTACAAACTTCACCATCGTGTAGAGGAGCGCTTGGCGCAGTCGTGTGCAGCATTAGAGCTCGCAATTACTCATCAATATTCATGTGAAGGGCTATGTGAAGTTCTCTGCGAATGGTCGGGGGAGTACTCGCCGCTGTGGCGCAAGCGCATTACGCATCATGCGCACCTTTGCACAACCTGCGGTGGGGCAATAAAAAAGACCCCAGCCTTTCGACTGGGGTCTTTTTAAAGTATTTCTAGTGAGATTCGCCACCGAGGTAGCTGGCTTCCAGTGACTTCTGATTCTCGCGGAGTTCTTGTGCAGAACCTTCCAAGGTGAGTTCACCATGGGCAAGTACGTAGCCACGGTCGGCAACCGATAATGCCAAGCCAACGTGCTGCTCTACCATGAGTACGCCTGCGCCTGTGTCGTCGGCAATGCGACGAACAATGGGCAACATGCGCTCCACGATGATGGGAGCAAGACCAAGGCTCATTTCGTCGACCAAAAGCATCTTTGGTTCTGAAGCAAGCCCGCGGGCCATGGCCAACATCTGCTGCTCGCCACCCGACAACAACCCAGCGCGACGGCTGAGGAGTGGTCGAAGTGCCGGGAACATGTCGAGTGCGTTCTCTTGAGCCTTGCCACGGGTCTCACGGTTTCCGGTGAGGCCAAGGCGAAGGTTTTCTTGCACAGTGAGGTCGAAGAACAGTGAACGGTCTTCAGCCACGTGTGCAAGCCCACGACGAGCGATTTTCTCGGGGCGCTCACCAATGGTGGTGCTGCCGAGGAGTTGAATATCGCCTGCAATGGGCTTCAAGATGCCCGAGATGGTGAGCAAAGTTGTGGTTTTACCTGCACCGTTTGGTCCAAGTAGTGCCACCACCTCACCCGGGTTTACGTGAATGCTGAGGCCGCGTACTACGGGAATGCCGCCGTAGCCAGCATTCAAGTTCACGATGTTGAGTAGTGCTTCGCTCATGTTGTTCACCCTTCTCCACTGAGTGTGCGTGCTGCTGCAGCGCCACCTTCTGCTTGCATTTCACCAGCGGTCTCACCAAGGTAAGCACGCTTTACTTCTGGGTTGTTTCGCACTTCTTCGGGCGTTCCCTCAGCAATAATTTTACCGAAGTCGAGCACGTAGATGTAGTCGCACACGCTGAGCACCAAACCCATGTCGTGGTCGATAAGGAAGATGCTGATGTCTTGCTTCAGAATTTCACGTAAGTGTTTTCCGAGCTGCTGACTTTCTACCGTGTCAAGACCAGCTGCTGGCTCATCGAGCAACAACATGCTGGGCTTGGCCGCAAGTGCACGAGCCACGCTCACCAACTTGCGTTGACCATGTGACAAGTCGAGTGTGAGCTTGTCGCGGTGTTCGCCTAGACCCAATAAGTTGAGTGCCCATTCGGCTTGCTCTTCAATGCCGAGCACTCGATTGGGCTTCACAATGTCGGCAAGAAACGACCACCACTTGGTCTCTTCTGCCATCACAATGAGGTTGTCCCATACCGTCAAGTCTTCAAACAATTCGAGTGACTGGAATGTACGTACCAGACCTTGCTTTGCTCGATCGGAAGGCAAAACGCCGGCAAGATCATTACCATTGAACTCTGCACGGCCCGACGACACGTTGGTAAAGCCTGTGATGGCGTCGATGAACGTGGTCTTGCCAGCTCCGTTTGGGCCAATGAGCCCAGTGAGCTTGCCCTTTTCAGCTTTGATATTGACATTGGAGTTTGCATGTAACCCGCCGTAGGAAACGGTGAGTTCGTTTGTTTCGAGTAGTGCACTCATGCTGTCACCTCCTGGAGACTGTTGGTATCGGGTAGTGCTTTAGCAGCCTTTGCTGCTCTGACTTGGGTGACGATGTTGCGCACGAAGAGCGTAAGGAAAATACCCAATACGATCATCCAAAAGCGGTTCCAGCTATCGGTGCGCCATGGGTTAATACCGATAGCACCCCAGGCGCCACCGCCAAGGAGGAATGGCCAGAGCCGTTTGAGAACAACGCCCCATTCTTTGCCTCGAGCAACAAGTAACCATGAACCGAAGTGGCGCATGAGTGGTTGGAAAATGGATGCCTGACCGGCAGGGTGAATAATTGCTGTTGCGATCATTCCGAGTCCGCCCATGATTGCTGTGTACGAGTACAGCCCAGGTGAGTGGAAACTACCGAAGGTGGCGACGATTCCGCCACCAGCAATCATGCCGCCAAGGATGGCACCGTTAATTGAGGTGATGCCACCGAGGTAACAAAATGCCAGTGCCGACAAACCAATACCGTATTCCCAGTTTGTAGCAGCGGTGCTGCCCGTTTGGTATGCGGTCATGACGCCGGCAACACCAGCAACTGCTGAAGCAATGCCAAATGCAAGGAATTTGGTTCCCGGCACGTTTACTCCGGCCGATGCAGCAGCGCGTTCGTTTGCTCGCACAGCCAAGAATCGGCGGCCAGTAGAGCCCCGTCGCAAGTTTGCAACCACGACGCACAAACCTGCCAGCACAATTAAACAAAACAGTGTGTATTTGGGGTTGTCGGTGAGGCCACTGCTACTGGTGGAGCCAATGTCGACGCCAAAGAAGTGTGGTGTGCCGAATTCGTAAGCAGAACCACCTTGTAACTTTGTCGCTGAAGGGTTGTCGAAGAACAATGTCCACATTGAAATTGATGCAGCAATGGTGACCACTGCAAGCTGAACTCCACGAATGCGTAACGCTGGAATTGCCACAATGAGCCCTACGAGGACTGCAGCAATAATTCCTACGAGTGAGGCAATAGGCCATGGCCAATGCGGCCCACCAACAGCAAATGGGTTTGCATCGGATGGTCCTTCGTTAGCCACAAATCGTGCGGTAATGAATGCTGCGGTTCCAGCTAGCGAAATTTGGACAAGTGATATTTGCCCCACATAACCCGCCAGGACCACAAAACTCAGACCAAACATTGCAGCTACGAGGCTTGTAGTAAATGAAAAGCCCCAGTTGCCAGTCAGACCAGCGAAAAGGAAATCTCCGGGAAGTCCAGCCGCCAAGATGAAACCAAGGGGAACAAAGATGGCGACGTATTTACCAACACGCTTCGGATATGGAGCAAGCGGTAGGCGCTTCTCTTCAATGTTGCCTCGAATCGGCAACGACTTACCTTTCAAGAAGAGCACTGCAACAATAATGATGAGAGGAATGGCATCGCGCGCTCCCGATTGCAGCCACGACGGGAACCAAGATTCACCAACCATCCAGGTGCTCGTGAAAGTCTGGAGTGCGCCGATGAGTAGCGCACCACCAATTGCCAATGGAATTGATGACATTCCACCGATGAGGGCGGCACCAAGTGCTGGAACAATGAGCGCCGTAAACTTACCGGTGCTCAAAGATCCGGTCACTGTTCCGGCCAAGATTCCGGCGAGTCCTGCAAGAAGTGCAGCGAGAACCCAGTTGAAGAGAGCTAATTTATCTGGCGAGTAGCCCAATAGAACTGCACCTTTTTCGTTGCCGGCAGCTGCGCGCGTGGCAAGTCCTGTGCGGGTGTAGCGAAAAATGGCCCACAAGACTGCACCAACGATGATTGCGCAACCGGCGAGAGCAAGAGCCTCGACCGACACTGGTAAACCCAGACCAAGAAAGTTCTGGAAGAGTTTGTCTTTGAAGAGAACAGCTTCAGGGTTAGGAATGGTGGAGCCAAACTGAAGAGAGGCAACACCGAGGAAGTATGTCATGACTCCAATTGCGCCAATTACTTTGCCCAACGGCGCAGCATTACGCAAGGGTTTGAAAACTAAGTAGTGAATGAGTGCGCCTATCAAGACCGATGTAAGCAGTGCAAGTAACACGCACAGCCAAAAGTTCATCGGCTGACCATCGGTCAGATTAAATCTGACAGGTATGTTGAGCCACGAAGTGGGCAAAATATCGAACCACGGCAGGCGAAAGATTCCTTCCGTGCGCAAGTTGTAAAACTGGAATGCGACATACATCGCAATGGCTCCGTGTGAAAAGTTAATAACACCGGAACCTTTATAGGCCACCACGATTCCCATGGCCATGAGGGCATAGAAACCTCCAGCCCCCAAACCCATAATTGAATAAGCAATTGCTTCCTTCATTTCCCCCCGCTGTTCTGTTGCTAGGCAGTGATTTCGCCTCAGCCTCTTTGTGATTTTAGGTATAAAAAAGGGGGAGGTGTTCCGAGGAGCACCTCCCCCTTTTCACGTATTCAGTATTTGCTACGTATTAATTATTTTACTTCAGCAAGACGAAGTGCGTCACCCTTACCGAGCAACTGCAAGCCAGAGAAGTTCTGGTTTGCCTTGTCGGCCTTGAGTGCAACTCCATCCCAAATGCTTGCGCTGACTTGGCTTGCACATACAGATGTGTACGGTGCAAACGCAGCCTTGCAGAACAAACCTGTTGAACCGAATGCACGGTGACCATTTGTGTTCTTCAAGATGTCGGTCATTGCCTTTGCAGTCAATGTGCCCTTTACTTCTTGAGCAATTTGCCAAATGGTCATGATGCCACCGAAGCCTTGCGTTGCAAAGCCTGTTCCAGTGAGCTTGCGGTCCTTGGAGTAGGTGTACATCTTGGTTCCGTAGGTAAGAGCATCTGTCTTATATGCACCAGTAAGTGCATCTGGGTCGAGAATGCTCAAGCCACCAACGGTGACGATTCCCTTGATCTTGTCTCCAAGTTTCGTCATTGTTGGTATATCGATGCAAGCACCAGTAAGAACGATGGGGAATGTTGCAGGAGTCCAACCCAACTTGATGAGTGCGTTCACCATGGTCCAGCATTCTGAACCTTGGTTGGAGTAAATCATCACGTCTGGCTTGAATGCCATGATCTTGGTTGCTTCTGGGCTCACGTCTGCTGCACCTGTCAAAATTGGGTACTGCTCATAGGTGAGTGTTGGTGATTTGCCCAAGAACTTTGAGGTAGAAACAATCTTTGTTCCAGACAAAGTCTTACCTGCAAGTGTGTCAAGTGGCTTTGCCTCAAGGTCGTTGAAGCAGAAGATTCCAGGAGCAGATTTTGCCCAGGGCACTGCTACACGTGTCTTCTTCAATACTTGAGTTGCGTACCACACGAGTCCAAGGTGAACACCCAAGCAACCGCCGCCGCCACCAATGGCGTATGCGCCAGGGGTAGAGAAGTCAGTTGGGAAGATTGGTGTTCCAATGATGATTGGGGTCTTTGTCTTGGTGAAGATCGCAATGTGATCTGCGCCGAAGGCCAAAGTTGCAAACACCAAAAGTGGCTTCTTTGCTGCAAGTGTGTTTGCGCAACCAGGAAGTTCCGCAGGAACTAACGCGTTGTACTTACATACTTCAAGCTTGATTGGTACGCCGGCTTTGCCAGTTGAAGGGTCGCCACCAATGCCGCCAAGTTCCTTGTTGATGTAATCGACTGCAGCTTGTGCTGAAATGCGATACTCAGGGAAGTTGATAACTGGACCTTCTGGGTTCAAAAGGCCAATCTTGATTGCTTTGCCAGATGCCTTCATTGGGTTGGTATTGCCACAGGCAATAGCACGTGCAAGAAGAGCAGCTCCGGCTCCGTCTTTTTTGTCAAGAGCTGGGTTCAGTGGTGTTGCACACTTTGCCGCTGCCTTAACTGCTCCGTTGCCAGCTTTCGCTGATACGGATGTTGTTCCGAATGCAAGTGCTGCTGAAACAGCAAGTGCAATAGGAACCAACAATTTCCTCTTTTGGTTCTTCAATATTCCCCCTATAGGTTGAGCCAAGTGGCCCGATTGATGTGACAACCGGCATGCCGGTGAAAGAACTATAACCATTGTCACAGGGAAAAGTAAACGCAGAACGTCAACTGCTGACTTTGAAATGAAATGTCGCTGTGCCGAGTTGTGAAACGCAAAAACTACCCATGAGTACACAGGCCGTTTCAACACAAAACCCCCTCAAAAGCACGCTTTTGAGGAGGTTTTGTTTGTGGACTACAAGTAGCCCAGGTTGTAGGAAATTTTAAGCTGCGGCTCCAACCATGGCTGTTCCCGTGACCATCAGTTCATCTCCGCGCTTCAGCCACACATTGCAGGTGCTCACGCCGTTGGTGGTACTCAGCACTTCGCCGCCAGCCACCAGTACATCGTCGTCAAATACGGGGCGATGAAAGGCAACGGTGAGGCGTCGCACAGAGCCTGGGCTTGCAAATGAATGAATGGAGTTCACGATGTAACTCAAGTTGAGCGGACCTTGGTTAATGACTCGACCTTTCAAGCCCATCTCAGTTGTGGCTTCGCGATCCCAGTGCACGCGATACGGGTCGCGCAAAATTGCTGCCATTGTTTTCATGCGTTGCGCGCTCACGCCATCAACATGAAATTCAGGGAAAGTTGCGAGTGGCTTTGCAGTTGCTTCATCTGCAGTTTTTGCTTGCAGGGCTTGCTTATATCCACCACGACGAAAGCGCCAAGAGTTGGTAATGCGTGCGGCAAGTGTGTTGCCATCACGCAATTCAATTTGGAATTTCATTGCGTCGTAGCCAACACCGTTTTCATCAACATGATTTTCCCAATGAATAATTGAGCCTTGTACGTCGTACTCAATGTCGATGCGCAAGTTGCTGAAGTACTCCCAGTCGTAACCATCGAGACCTACTGAACCCGGGCCCTCTGCGCCACACACTTCAAACAGTTTTGCGATGTTCACGCCAGAGCCAAGGATGGGCACATGGAAGAGCGCAACGGGGTGCACAAGCTTGTCGGGAAGCTGCGCAGATGTGGTGCAATCGGTGAGCAGGAAGTTTTCCCAATGGGCAATGGTGTATTTGCCGCCAGGGAACTTGTAGCCCTTGGGGTTAGCGAGCGCTCCTGATGGGGTGGCTGAGTCGTTCAATTCTTTTCCTCCTCTAGTGATGTGTCAAAGTTTGCCATGTCTCAAAACCTTTCCCGTACTCAGACCCCACTCGACCCAGCAGATGCAAATGTGATGGATCTCTTTCGTCTCGATGGCACGGTTGCCGTCGTAACAGGTGCGGGCCGAGGAATTGGCCGCGGTATTGCACTTGGTATGGCAGACGCTGGTGCTGACGTTGTTATTACTGCACGCCGTGAAAACGAACTCGATGAAGTAGCAGCACAAATTGCCAAGCGTGGACGCAAAGCCATCAAGGTGGTTGCCGATATCACGGCTGCGGAAACCATTCCTACGCTTGTCGATACTGCAATGAGCACTTTTGGTCGCATCGACACTTGGGTGAGCAATGCTGGAACTTCAGATCACCCTGGCAACTTCTCCTTCGATGAGTTCCCTGAATGGCACTGGGACAACCAGCACGCATTGAACTTGCGCCCGCACTTCGTCGCTTCGCGCGCATGTTCAGCAATCATGAAGCCTGGCTCATGCCTGATCGGTATTTCTTCCATTGCCGCTTTGAAAGCTGCTGTGAACTTCAGTGCGTATGGTTCAGCTAAAGCTGGCATGAACGCATTGTCGGTGACCATGGCAACCGAGCTGGGGCCAAAGGGAATTCGCTCCAACATCGTGTCGCCAGGCAACGTGCCCACCGAGTCGACCTTCAAAATTGGTGGAATTACCGAGGAAATGTTGCCTGCCATCGCCGCACGCGTCCCCATTGGCCGCTTGGGTACACCAACCGACTGCGCAGCGGCAGTGGTATGGCTTGCTTCCCCAGCAGGTTCGTGGGTCACTGGTCAGAACATCGTGGTGTCGGGCGGGCAATAAAGCCCAACAACTCACTATTTGCTGGTGAAAGTTACTGGCAAATGCCAGCACGTATGCAGTTCGCCATATCCGCGTGACTTCAACACGGGTTGTGCACCAGGTGCCATCTTCAAGTTGCTTGTTGCATCGAGAAGTGCGTGCGAAGCAATAGTGGCTACATCGCGCGTGATGGCATAAAGCGAACGCGGCCTGCCTACTGGTAGGGCAGGGAACTTAGAAGGTGTACCAAGTGCCGGCGTGATACCTGCAGGCAAACCATCGGCGCGATATTGACCACGTGGCTCACGTTGTACAAGGTCTTTACGTCCAACAATGAACTGGTCGGCATTGGCGAAAATGGTTTCGTCGCGGTTGGCGCCAGCTGCAGAACAAATCACTAATGCGCCTTCGGGAATGAGTAAACCAAAGCGTTCCACTTCACGTTTGGCAAATCGCTCGCCACTCAACACGGGGGTGGAATGACGAAGTGTTTCTAGGTACGCGTATTTCACTAAGCGACGGGTGTTGTTCACCATGTCGAGTTGCTCAGGATGCGTGAGCAACAAGAACCACATATTGGCAAGTGCACCATGCAATGTTTCATGGTCGCCTTCAAGCAATGTGGCAACAACGTCGTGGGCGTCGATGGCTGGACCATCTATTTCTAGTGCGGCTAGTGCCGACAACACATCGTCTTGCGGGTCGGCGCGGCGTGCGGCAAGTAATGGCGTGAAGTATTGAACAAGCTGCAGCATTGCTTGCTTGCCTGCTTCTTGATTGGCGGTGTTCCACCTGAAACCACGTTGCATGCGTAAGTAGCGCTCGGCGAAGACGGGAAGGTCTGCATCGGGGATGCCCCATGCGCGACCAAGTAACTGCAAGGGAAATACCGCAGCAAATTCGGTGGCGAGGTCGGCACTTCCGCGCGATGCAAATGCTTGCACGAGTTCGTGTGCAACTGTTGACGCATGTTTGTCAATGCCAGCAGCTTGTGCGGTGAGGAACGGCACATTGCTGCGCAAGTCGCGGCCAAATGATGCAAGACCATAAAACCAACGCTTTGAGCGAGTGGCAAAGTTTGCGCTATCGACAAGGACTGAAGTGACGTCGTTGTAGTGCGTAATCCAAAATGCGTTGCCCTGCCAGTCGCGAAAAGCTGGCCCGTAATCGCGAAGGTTCGCAAGAAGCGTGTAGGGGTCGTCTAAATAATCTTGCGTGCGCAATTGCCCGGGTTTAACGGGAGGCGGTGAACCAACACGTTCACGTTGGTACACCTCGTAACTGCGGTAACCAGCTTCGTCGTCACCGGCCGATGCTTCATGCTCAACGGTCGGTGAGCCATAGTCGCTCGACATTTACATTGCCTCAAATTCAAGCCAGAGTTCGTTAATTGCACCTAGACCGATGGGGGCAAGTGAAACCCCGTCAATATCTTTGGCCATGCGCTCGGTAGCAATGCGCACATTTTTGATGCGCTTCGACATGATGCTTGAACCGATGCTGCCTTCTTGGTGCGAGATCCATGCTCCTGGGCAGAGGTGTGGCCCCACGCCAAAGGCCATGTGGTTGGTGCGTCCATCTTTTTTGTAGCCCGAGCGGAGGATCTTTTCGCTGTAGAGGTCGTTACGGAAAATGTCGAACTTCTCTGGGTCGGCAAAGATGCGTTCATCGTGGTTAGCCGAGAAGTCGACCATATGCATGAGAGAACCAGCAGGAACCTTGACGCCTTGTAGTTCAACATCGAAAGTGTTCTGGCGTGGTTGGCCACCAATAGAAGATGAATGGCGCAGTGTCTCGTGGAATGCTGCGTCCCACAATGGGTCGTTGTTGAGAACCGCTTCCATTTGGTCGGGGTGCTGCAACAGCAGATACCACATATTCAAAATGGCACCACGTGTGGTTTCGCCACCGCCACCAACAATGAGTGCAATGTTGGACGTGATTTCTTCAGTGGAAAGTACGTCGCCGTCGACAATTGTTTTGCACAGTTCAGAAATGATGTCGGGTGCAACTTCATTGCCTTCATCGTCGAGCAAGAAGTTCGGCTTCAACCGGCGCTCTTCAACGATGCTCTCGACAAAATCTTCAAGGTCTTGGCGAGCCATGAGACCTTTTTGCTCATAGTCGCGACCACCGATGCCACCCATCATGTACTTGTACCAGTAGTAAAACTTGTCGCGGGCTTCGTCGGGAAAGCCAAGCACCTGACACACCACGCGAATGGGGAACTCATTCGCAAATGCTTTACCCAGCTCCATGGTGTACTTGCCTGTTGCAGGGTCGTATTCGGTCATGCCCGATGCAGGGTTAAACCATTCATCAATCATCTCATTGGCAAGTTTGCAGATGGCGCCAATGCGCTTGGTGAGTGCAGCGCCTACTAAGTGGCGACCATAGAGGTTGCGGCGCCGGCTGTGTTCAATGCCGCTGAGTTCAAGTTGTGTGTTGCCGAGAACGTGGTTCGAACTGCCTTTAGGAATGGTGTTGTAACCAAGGCCATCGAAATAGCACTCGGCAATGTCGTTGTAGCGCGTGACGAAATAGCAGTTGTGCAATTTGTCGTGGTACACGGGGTAGTGGTCGCGCAAGATGCGGTAGTACGGGTAGGGGTTGCGTTGAAACTCGCGCGAGTCGAAAATGCGCGGGTCGAACAGTGGAATGCCATTGGCATCGCGACCCATGTCGTAGGCGGTGCCCAGTGGCATGAGCGGAAAGTCAAAAGACTGTGTTGATGCGGTTTCGGCATCAACTTCATATGAGGCAATAACTGTTTTGCGGAGATCTTCAACAAGTGACATTGGTAGTCCTTAGTGAGAATGGTAGGTATGCCAAACCTTTTGGCCGATACCTCACTATACGTCGGCTGAACTTGAGGTGTTCTAGGCGGACTAACGTCGGGACATGAACGCATCATTAAAAGGACGCCGGGCACTTGTGACCGGGGCAGCAGATGGACTCGGAAAAGCTTTTGCATTGGCCTTGGCGCAGGCGGGAGCCGATGTGGCGATATGCGATATCAGTAGTTCAGTCAGTGCCGTTGCCGACGAATTGAAAACAATTGGCGTGAAGTCGTATAGCGCAGTTGCCGACGTAGCTGATGAAAAGCAAATCAAAAATTTCGTAGACGATGCGGCATTAGCCCTTGGTGGTCTCGACTTGGTCATCAGTAATGCCGGAGTTGTGCGCATAACGGCACCAGCAAAAGATTCATGGGAGAAAACAGTTGACGACTTCGATGCGGTTGTTGGGGTCAACTATCGCGGTGTGTATCTCACGGGTCGCGCGGCAATTCCACATCTCATCAAACAAGGTGGCGACCTCATCAACATCACCACCGACCACATTCATAACTGTGGGTACCCGGTCATCACTCACGACCACACCGACGATTGCAAGTGGAAAGACATGCAACGTTCACCTGTTGGTGGCAACGGGTTTGATGTCTACGACTCCTCGAAGTGGGCAATTAAAGGTCTCACCAATACATGGGCGCGCGGCCTCGCCGAGCATGGTGTGCGGGTGAACTCATTTGGTATGGGTGCTACTGCTACGCCGATGTATTTGGGGTTTGTAGGCAATAAACCAACACCTGCCGGAACAATGATGCCTGCCGATGTGGCTGCAGTTGTGGTGGAACTCATCAATGAAGGTCCGCAGGGGCGCACGGGAGACTGCATCCAAGTATGGGCAGGACACCCCACCTTTTTGCGCCCCGTTGGTCTTGAAGGGCTCCTTACTGCACGTGACCTCGGTAGGTAATGGTGTCTTCGAAAACATTTCCTCACGAAAACTTGGAGCTCATCAAAAAGGCAGCAACAAAGCTGAGCCCGTGGGCGCATCTTGCAACGGTAGGTAAAGACAACAGGCCCGATGTGGTTCCTGTGCACCCGTGCTGGGAAGGCGATGTGCTGTGGGTGCTGGTGGGCAACTCGTCAGTGAAATCAAAAAATATTGCCCATAACAATCACGTTGCCTTTCATTGGCAGGTCACGGAAAGCGGTGACGGTGTAGAAGTGTGGGGAACCGCCACTCTGCATTCCGATGTGGAAACAAAAAAGCGTTTGTGGAATGGCGTGTTTGACTACGACCTCAATGCATTTGCACCAGGCGGACCTGAGAACTCCCCAGACACAGGGTTTATGCGCATTGAGCCATACAGGGCTATCTATTTGCCGCAATATGGCATGGGTGGCCGCACTGAATGGCGCAAGGCATGACAACGAGGCTTTCCCAACTCAACAGGTCGGTCGCGGGCAAGGCAGTCATTGTTACTGGCGCGGCAAGCGGCATGGGTCGTGCCACAGCGCATCTTTTCGCCGATGAAGGTGCACGAGTAGTGGTTGCCGACTTAGGCGAAGAGCGTGTGGCAAAAGTAGTTGCAGAAATCACCGCAGTGCATGGTGCAAACAACGTTGTAGGGGTAGTGGCCGACGTTACATCCGACGCCGATCGCCGCCGAGTTGTTGACACCTGCTTGTCTCAATTCGGCGTGATAGATGTTTTGGTGAACAACGCAGGAATTAGCGTGGGCTCTTCGGTATTCGCAGATGACGATGAGTTTTCATTGGCATGGGACAACACGTTGGCAGTGAATGTCAGTGCACAAGCACATTTCATTCGGCTCGTGGTTCCTCATATGCGCAGTGCAGAAATTGCAGGACGCATCATCAACATTGCTTCAACAGAAGCAATAGTGGCAACGCCAGGCCTAGCTGCGTATACGGCAGCAAAGCATGGTGTGGTGGGCCTCACCAAAAGTATGGCTACACAACTCGGCCGTTATGGAATAACGGTGAATGCAGTGTGCCCTGGCCCTATTAACACCAACATGACGGCAGACATACCGACTGATGCAAAAGCAAAGTATGCACATCGCAAAGTGCCATTGAAGCGCTATGGCGAACCAGAAGAAGTGGCTCATATGACATTGAATTTGGCTATGCCGGCTTCGTCATTTGTGAATGGGGCTGTTGTTGTGGTCGACGGCGGCATGACTATTCAGCATTAATAATGAGAAAAGCTATTCCGTATTTATTGTCTGTCTTGCTCGTTGTTGCAGTGCTGTTGTCGTCAATTGCGGTGTGGACAAACAAGCAAGTAACAAATACCGAATACTTTGTAAAAACTGTCAGCCCACTTGCGAGTGAACCTGTGGTGCAACAAGAAGTGTCTGAGAAAATCACGCAAGCTGTTGTTGCCGCTGCAGATATAGACGGTCGACTAGGTGCGTATTTGCCTGGGCAACTTGATTTTTTGGCCGAAAAGTCAAACGCTGCATTTCAAAAACTAGTAATGAGTCTGGTGGGGGAGTTAGTAGAAAGCGATGTTTTTCGTTCATTGTGGAGCGGTGCGGTACGAGTGGGGCATGTAGCTATTAAGCAAGTGCTCACAGGTGACGGCGTAGTAAATACTGTTGTTGCCGGGGTGTTGAGTTTGCAGTCCTTTATTCAGGTTGCCATCGATGCGCTCGTTGCAAAAGGCGCAGTATTTCTTAAAGATGTGTCGTTCATTGGCGATGACTATTCAATTGAATTCATTCAGCCTGAAACACTGCAGAGCGTTCGCGGATGGGTAGAGGTTTTGCAAAAAAGCGCAACGCTGCTGCCGTTGTTTGCACTGCTTCTCTCAGTTCTCATTGTTTGGGCTGCTCGTAACAAATGGCGAGGTGCAAAGTTGGTGTCGGTGGCGTGGATACTCGGGGCGGCGTCGGTGGTTGCAGCAGTGAGAATCGGTGAAAACATTTATGGGGGCACTCTTGGTACGGGTAATGAAACTCCGTTATATGTGTACCGTGAACTGTCTAACGGTCTGAATCAAGCCGGTGTGCAGCTCTTTTTTGTGGCATGGTTTTTGCTGGTAGTTCTCGCAGTGAGTCACATGGTGAAAAGGAAGTCGTATGAATCAACCAGATAAAGAAGATCAGAAATCAAATATCAGTTTTCAGCAGGTGAGCTGGGGTCTCTTGGCAGTTGTTGCTGTGCTCTTCGTAGTGCTCAATAGCGACAAGTCGGAAATGAACCTCATTTTCGTCAAACCCGAATTGCCACTTTTCGTCTTAGTGCTGACGTCGATGCTCATTGGCTTTTTGTTGGCAAAGCTCACCGGGCGTCGTAAAAAAGACGACTAGCTAGTGGCCGTGGCCGCCGGAGCGGCTCGCTCCTGCTAACAGGCTTGAGCCCAAAATGCCGAGTGGCAATGTTCCCCAGTACGAGACATGGGTACCGATGTTGCCGAGGAAAAGCATGAGGAGCCACGTTGCGGGAAATGTGGCGACGAGAAACACAATGGTGAGTGCAAGAAATTTCTTGATCATTTGTGCACTTTAGCCAAGGTTTCTGCGCCTCTCGGGCAACTTGACGCATGGGATACCCTGTCTACATGGAGCAATCACTGCCAGATCCCAATGTTGCCTTCGGCGATCATCGTTGCCCGGGGCCAAGTTACCGAGACCTCGTGTTACGCGATGAAACGGGTGTTCCGGCACAGATGTTGGAAAGCGAATACCGCTACCGCGGTAGCGAACCCATTGGTTACCACCGCTATACGTCGAAAGAATTCGCTGAATTGGAATTCGAAAAAGTCTTCATGCGGGCATGGCAGTGGGCCTGTCGCGAAGAACACATTCCCAATGAAGGCGACTACCACGTATACGACGTTGGGCAACGTTCCATCATTCTTGTGCGCGACCCTCAAGGAAAAATTCGTGCGTTCAACAACTTTTGCTTGCATCGTGGAACGCAACTGAAACCATCAGGCGACCAAGGCAATGCAAACCGCTTCACGTGCCCGTATCACGGTTGGGCATGGTCGACAACAGGAAAAATTGCGTCGTTGCCTTGTCGGTGGGACTTTCCACATTTGTCTGATGACGATCTTGAGATGCCAGAAATTCAGGTCGACACATGGGGCGGATTCGTATTTGGGAACTTCGACCCCACCGCTGGCCCGTTGCGTGACTACCTCGGTGTCTTGCCCGATCATTTCCAAGGGCCATGGGATCTCTCAAAACGCTATGTAGAACTGCATATTAAGAAGCGTTTGCCGTGCAACTGGAAAGCTGGCATGGCTGCATTCCTCGAGG
>JAURNB010000117.1 GCA_030830415.1 Acidimicrobiales bacterium
CGCAGACGTTGGCATTGCATCGCTTTCACTGCGGTACACAAACTGCTGCGGTGGGCGCGAAGCTCCTTTGGGCGTCAGCGTGTAGATCTTCGACGCATCGGCATACAAGTTATGCGGAGCCTTACGACCTGATTCTCGGCGGTAACCACCCTGCTTGTAAGCCACCAGTGCACCCATGTTGACGAGCGGTGATTTCTTGATTTCTGAAGTCACTTTGCTGTTACCTCCGCTCCACACAAAGAGCGGATTCAAATAAGCCGAGAACAAAGCAACGTCTTGGGTGCGACCACTACGAATGGGTCCAACACTTGTTGGAGCATTGGTGTGAAATACGGCAGCGAACCGTGTGAGTTGCTCCACATTTTCTTCATAAACAATGTCAGCGGAGTTGAGACCCGACTGAGGGCGTGCTGCAGGATGGTTATCGATCTTCGCTACAAGCGCAGGACGAATAGAAACTGCCGCATCGGTGATGGGCAATCCTGTGAGCGGCATGACCTCAGGCGCGGGCAATGTGGTGGTTGGCCCCGAGAGCTCAGAGACCAACGAGCCATCGCCGTACCCCGGTTCAGTGTCGGAAGTGGTGGAACTACCACCACATGCTGCAAGCGCTAAGCCTCCTGCTGCAACAACTGCTAGGACGAAACGCTTATTCAACTTCACTGATGACTTCAACTTTTAGATCTCCCGGAGTAATGCCAATCGCGTGGCTAGTGCAGGGTGCACAACTTCACTTCCTATAACTGTAGAAGACGAGGCATCGCCACCTGTTGCATTTGAGTTGTTCGCAGCAAAGGCACTCTTTGGATTCGCTAACCAGAGATGGATATTGAGAGGGTTCACGCCAGATGTGACTGTTGACTCAGCAGACATTTTCTCATATGCAGCAATGAGGCCTGGCGGGAAACGTGTGATGCCACATGCTTTGAGATCGGCATCAAAAACATCTTGTTGGGTGAAACATACTTCAAGCGCCTTGCGCGCAAGACGCGACGGAATGAATTTGCCGAGAGCTGCAACGACCCCTGCAGTTTCTGTTTGCAACTCGAGTTGCCCCGATTTCACTCTTGCCAAACAGGCAGCAACAAAACCTTCTAATTCGATGCGTTCCATGACGCGCAAAGCGCCCTCGGTGAAAACGATGTGGCTTTGTTCATCGCCAAGCGGATCGGCAACGACGTAAGCATTAACAGTTGCATCTGTTGTGACACCAACAACTGGCACCGCCACACCAGACACCGCACACAAACTTTCAAGCAAATTGAAAAGTCGTGGATGATCTTCGCTGTCAATTTCTTGAGCAGCAACATAAGAAGTCACGAGCGAAAAACTCTGCGCTGCTGCTCGACGGTATGTGACCCAGCCAATTGCCGCACCAATGAGAGCAAATACCGGCAACAAAACAACGAGTCCAGCGACAAGTGCGAGCACGAGGCCCACGACAATGCCAACGACTGCACCGAGAAGAAGAAAGTACGGCTGGAGAGAAAATCGCTTCTCTGGTTTGGCAACAGGCGCCTTGGCAGGCACTGCAGCTTTTACTGGCGCTGCCTTAACGGCAGGAGCCTTTTGAGTCGGGCGTGCCTGCTGGCGCTGAGGTGAACCATTTCGAGAAGAGTTTGAGGGCTTCTTGCGTTGCTGAGTATTGGCCATAATTTACTTCCGCAGGAGTCGATGTTCGAAGAGTGCCAGCATACGGCTCGGACGCCAGCGACCCTGTGATGCGCCTGATGGTTGACGATGTGCATAGCCATCGCCTTGCCCATTTTGCTCCATTTCCAAGGCTCGGCGATACACAGCAACGTACTTCTCTGCAAGATTGCGCATTGACGACTCATCTACCCGGATATGACCAGCCTCAATGAGTCGCGCCGACAAACGTGAATTGGTCATCACTTTGGCTAGCGCACTCGCCAAGCCACGCTCATCGCTTGGCTCCACAAGCAGTGCGTCTACATCGTGTGTTGCCACATTTTGATAACCAGCGATTTTGCTGGCGACTACTGGAGTACCTGCCGCCATTGCTTCTAGAAGCACCACTCCAAAAGACTCACCATGCAGCGAGGGAGCACAAAACACGGTCGCTTCTTGCATGCGACGAATTTTTTCGTCGTCGTTAATGCGACCCAACCACTTCACGCGCTGGTCGTGAGCCCACTCACGCTTCAACTTTTCCGTGTCTGATCCGTCTGATGCGATCCATAGTTCAACATCTGAGGGAAGAAACTGCATGGCTCGCAACAGCACATCGAGACCTTTTCTTGGCTCATGGCGTCCGCAGAAGAAAATAGTTGGTGTTTTTGCTTTTGCGTATTTGTCGACCGACATCGCTTCTTTGACATAACGATTGATCTCTATGCCATTACCTAAAATTTCGTAACTACCGCCAAGGTACCGACTTGCTAAAAGCTCGGCGTCTTTAGATACAGCAACACGAATATCGATGCGGGAGGCAAGCCACCTGCTGGGCTTATTGACGTACTTATAACTTGCGGAGTCACCAGCTGCATGAAAAGTTCCTACCGTTGGTGCAAGTCGCAGCATCAATGCAGTCATCGTGATACCTGGAGCAATGGGCTCATGCAAATGGAGAACGTCAAATGCTTCGTCGTTCAATGCGCGAATAGTACGTAGCGCTGCAGAGGGGTCGGGGGCAATAGGGGCAACTGAGCCGTTGGCCGCAGTGGGAAGACTCTTTCCTAAAGGCGTGACAAACGGTTCTGGCGGCGCACCATCACATGGCCCCAGCACGCGCACCTCATGGCCCATTGACCGCAATTCTCGGGCTAAACCAAGAACTTGCATTTGCACACCACCTGGCAACGACAAGCTGTACGGGCACAACATGCCAATGCGCAACATGGGGGCATTTTCTCTGTTCGGCACATCTCTACGGTAGCGAGTATCGGGTACCGTCTCGTCATGACTTTGCATGATTCTCTCCCGACAACAGGCCTACCTGCGGTTTCTCTCGTCGCTAGCCCCACAAAGCGCACCACCATTTTGGAGCTCGCTGGTCGCCTGGAATCACTC
>JAURNB010000118.1 GCA_030830415.1 Acidimicrobiales bacterium
AAGTCGACAAAGTAGAACTCGTCTACACACGCTTTGTTTCTGCAGGTACTCAAGAAGTGGTCTTGCGTCCACTCGTACCACTGGGTGGCGATCTCACTGCTGCACAAGCCAACGACCATGGCGCAGCCGAAGCTAGTGGCGACTATGAGTATGAACCAGATCCAGAGGGCATCCTCGACACTCTTTTGCCACGCTATGTAGAAGCACGTGTGTATGCAGCCTTGTTGAACGCAGCTGCATCTGAACATGCGTTCCGTCAGCGCGCTATGAAATCGGCTACCGACAACGCTGAAGAACTCATTAAAAATCTCTCGCGCACAATGAACCGCGCGCGTCAAGACTCCATCACCACAGAAATCATGGAAATTGTGGGTGGAGCAGAAGCCTTATCATCTGGAGAAGACGCAATTGTCATCTCCAGCGTGTTTGGAATGGAAAACCCTTTCGTATCGAGCGATCGAGTCTGAGCAGGAGAAACTGACATGACGATGACTGCAAACAACGCACCTACAGACCTTAAAGACGGTCGTGTGGTTGCCATCGCCGGCCCGGTGATCGACGTTGAGTTCCCTCGTGGCGCATTGCCCGAGTTGAACACAGCGCTTGAATTCACCGTGCTCATCGAAGGCACCCCCAACGTCGTTTTGGCTGAAGTTGCACAGCAGCTAGGAAACAGCCGTGTTCGTGCCGTGTGCATGAAGCCAACAGACGGTCTCACACGTGGCACACCAGTGCGCAACACCGGACGCGGCATCTCAGTGCCCGTTGGCGACAGCACACTTGGCCACGTATGGAACGTATGGGGCGACGTACTCGACGCTGATCCTAAAGATTTCGAAAACACCGAGCGTTGGGAAATTCACCGCCCCGCTCCTGCATTCGACACCCTTGAGCCTTCAAAGCGCATGTTTGAAACAGGCATTAAGGTCATCGACCTTCTCACTCCATACCTCGCCGGTGGAAAAATCGGCTTGTTCGGTGGTGCTGGTGTAGGTAAGACCGTTCTCATCACGGAAATGATCAACCGCGTTGCATCAAAGCACGGTGGTGTATCGGTGTTCGCCGGAGTAGGCGAGCGCACCCGGGAAGGAACCGGCCTCCGTTTGGAAATGGAAGAGTCGGGCGTGTTCGAAAAGGCAGCCTTAGTGTTCGGTCAAATGGACGAACCACCTGGCGTGCGCCTGCGCGTTGCTTTGTCGGCACTCACCATGGCCGAGTACTTCCGCGACGTGAAGAACCAAGACGTGTTGTTGTTCGTCGACAACATTTTCCGTTTCGTTCAGGCTGGTTCAGAAGTGTCAACACTTCTTGGCCGTATGCCTTCAGCTGTGGGCTACCAGCCAACACTCGCTGACGAAATGGGTCAGTTGCAAGAGCGCATTACCTCAACGCGTGGTCGTTCAATTACCTCGCTTCAGGCTGTATACGTTCCTGCCGACGACTACACCGACCCAGCTCCGTTCACCACGTTCACCTTCTTGGACGCAACAACGGAATTGTCACGTCAAATCGCTTCGTTGGGTATTTACCCAGCTGTAGACCCATTGGCTTCAACGTCATCTATTTTGACTCCAGAAACCGTTGGCGATCGTCACTACCAAGTTGCTCGTCGCGTGCAGGAAATCTTGCAGCGCTACAAGGAACTTCAAGACATCATCGCCATCCTTGGTCTCGACGAGTTGTCTGAAGAAGACCGCCAGACCGTGTCACGTGCTCGCAAGGTGCAGCGCTTCTTGTCGCAGCCGTTCTATGTTGCTGAAGTCTTCACCGGCGTTCCTGGTGAATACGTTCCAGTTGCTGAAACGGTGGAAAGCTTTGAAGCACTCATCAACGGCGAACTCGACGAAGTGCCAGAACAGGCCTTCTTGAACGTGGGAAGCGTTGAGCAGGTGCTCGCGAAGGCGAAGACCTTGCAGGAGAATGCCTAATGTCTGAAGCCCCTGGCTTCCGTGTCGAAGTTGTTTCGCCAGAGCGCGTTGTGTTCTCTGGCGAAACAACACAGATCATCACCCGCACCATTGGTGGGGGAGAAATTGCGTTCCTTCCCGGACACACATCATTCCTTGGTGCACTCACTGAAAACCACACACGCGTGTGGTTGAGCGATGGCACCATCATGAACCTTGCCATTCACGGCGGTTTCGTTGAAGTGTCCGACAACGTGGTCACTTTGCTCAGCGATGGTGCCGAACTCGGTAGCGAGATCGACATCGAGCGTGCACGTCGTGCCCTCGAGCGTGCTGAAGAACTGACGCGCACAGAAAACTCCACTGAAGTTGAGGCCAGTTTGCGTCGCGCGCATGCTCGTCTTGCCGCCGCTGGTGGCCTTGCTGGCGCTAACGCCGGCCACTAATTCATGGCCCTGCCGTTTCAGCGAGCACTCATTACCGGTGCTTCTGCGGGTATTGGTGAAGAGTTTGTTCATCAACTCAGCCGTGCTGGTATTCCTTGCGTTCTCGTAGCGCGTCGCGGCGACCGTTTAGAGCAACTTGCTCAGCAATACAGCACATGTGAAGTGCTCGTTGCCGACCTGCTGACTGCAGAGGGTATTGCTCGTGTTGCGCAACGCTTAGCCTCACCAACACTTCCAGTAGATCTCTTGGTGAACAATGCAGGCTTCGGGTCATCTGGAACTTTTCTTAATGTTCCCGTCGAGAACTCCATTGGTCAGATCGATTTGAATGTTCGTGCGGTCGTAGAACTCTCGCATGCTGCGGTGCAGGCTTTTCAAGAGCGCAAGCGCGGGTATTTGCTCAACGTATCGAGCGTGGCAAGTTTCCAATCGGGCCCAGGTATGGCCGTGTACTCCGCAACGAAAGCTTTTGTGACGAGCTTCTCGGAAGCACTACATGAAGAACTACGCAAGACGCCTGTGCGTGTGAGCGCACTGTGCCCAGGTTTTGTACACACAGAGTTTCAAGAAGTGGCACAAACGGGTGCAGAAATTGATTCCATTCCCAAGTTCTTATGGCTCGATGTAGCTGACGTTGTGACTGAAGCGTTAGCCGGAATGGCTAAAGGTAAATCACTCATTGTTCCTGGTGCGCAATACAAGAGCATGCTCGTGTCGGTACGACTCATACCGCGTGTTGTGATGCGGCGTATTTCAGGAAAAATTGTCGGAATTTAAATTTCGACGCGTGACCCAACTTCAAACACACGCTCTGTAGGCAAGTTGAAAAAGCGGCTTGCACTGTCGGCGCCGCGATTCAAAAACACGAAGAGATGTTCTTGGAGTGGGTTCATGCCAGGTGCCTTACCCGCAATGATGGATTCATGACCAAGGAAATAGGTGACATCTTCGGGGTCGTAGTCAAGGCCAGGGTGAGTAATTGCTGCGAGCACCTTCGGAACATCGGGGTCTTCCATAAAGCCGAAAGACACTTCCACTTGGAAAACACCCGGAGCAACTTTCTTCACTGAAGCGCGGTGTTCGGGTGACACGCGAGGTTCGTCGGCAGTATCTACAGCAACAATGAGGGTGGTGCTGTGCAGAACCTTGTTGTGCTTCAAGTTGTTCACCAGAGCTGGAGGAGCTTTGCCCAAGTCTTTGAACATGAACACGGCTGTTCCCGTGACACGTTTAATGCCCTCAGCTTCGTCGAGTACATCTTCAATGGGTCGTTCACCACGGTGAATACGAGCAGCCACCAAAATGCGGCCACGTCGCCAGGTTTGCATTTGCACCATCAAAATGGCGCCTACTGCTAACGCGAACCAACCGCCGTGAGGAATCTTGACGAGGTTGGCCCCAAGGAAACCCATTTCAATGACTACCAGCGGCACGCAGATGAGGAAACCACGCGTGCGACTCCACTTCCAGCGGTCGGTAATGACGCGGAAAAAGATGAGCGTGGTGATGACCATTGTCATTGTGACGGCAATTCCATAAGCAGCAGCGAGGTTCGACGCAGTACGGAATCCAAGTACTAGGCCAATGCAGGCAATCATCAGAGCCCAGTTCACGAGCGGAACATAAATTTGCCCTGAATGACTTGACGACGTGTGGCGAATTTGAATACGTGGCAAATAGTCGAGCTGCACAGCTTGAGCAGTGAGAGAGAACACGCCCGAGATGAGTGCTTGTGAGGCAATGATGGTTGCGCAGGTGGCAAGAATTACCAAAGGCAAAAGCAGTGGCTCTGGTGCCATACGGAAAAAGACGCTTTCAATTGCTTCAGGGTTTTGCAAGAGGAATGCACCTTGGCCCCAGTAGTTCAACAAGAGCGCAGGCAAAACAACGGCATACCAACCCAGGGTGATGGGCTTACGGCCGAAGTGGCCCATGTCGGCGTACAACGCTTCACCGCCAGTGACCACAAGGAAAATGGATCCGAGCGATAAAAACGCACGGCCAGTTTCGTGCGTGAAGTACTGCACTGCGTAATACGGGTTCACTGAAGCGATGATTCCCGGCTCTGACCACACTTTAGAAAGGCCCAACACAGCAAGCGTGAGGAACCAAATAATCATGATGGGTCCAAATACTTTGCCCACCGCGCCAGTGCCGCGACTCTGCACAAAAAAGAGGCCGAGCAAAATCACAACTGCAATGGGGATGACCCAACTGTCGAATGACGATGACACTTCCCCAAGGCCCTCAACGGCACTCAACACCGAAATAGCTGGTGTAATGATGCCGTCTCCGTAAAGCAATGCAGTACCGAAAACTCCGAGGCCTACAAGCAACCCAGCCTTTGCGGTTGTCGACCCGCGCTTTGGCATGACGAGTGCAGTGAGCGCCAAAATGCCGCCTTCACCGCGGTTGTCGGCGCGCATCACAAAAAAGAGGTACTTCACAGAAATGATGATGACGAGTGCCCAAAATGCAAGTGAACACACGCCGTACACATTGATGTTGTCAACAAGCATGGTGTGCGACTTCTCGGTGAAGGTTTCTTTCAGTGCGTATAACGGGCTGGTGCCGATGTCGCCGTACACCACGCCAAGCGCACCAAGGGCAAGCATTCCGGTGCCGGCTTTGGAATGACCATGTTCACCATGGGGTTCCGTCGCGTGTTGAGAGGGGAGGACGCTTTGGCAGCATTTTCTGCTGCAAGGCGTTTGGCAAAGTCAACTGACTCTGGCCCGGCTGTTTGGTCTGAACCCACGGCTATTTACCCTAGTTGTTTACGCGCCAACTTGGGCACTTAAGCCTAAAAACTAGGCGTAATCGACTGAAGCGTAAGTAGACAATTTGTCAAGGCGATGCTGAGCATCGATGAGTCGCACGGTTCCCGACAAGGAACGCATCACCAAACTCTGGGTGCGGGCCCCTCGTGAGTCGAAGCGTACGCCTCGGAGCAATTCGCCGTCGGTGACGCCAGTTGCTGCGAAGAAACAATTGTCGCCCTTCACTAGGTCATCGGAAGTGAGCACTTTGGACAGGTCGTATCCAGCTGCCAAAGCCGATTGGCGCTCTTCTTCATTGCGTGGCCACAAACGACCCTGAATTTCTCCACCCATGCACTTCAGCGCCGCTGCCGACACCACGCCTTCGGGGGTGCCGCCAATGCCAATGAGAAGGTCGACGCCAGCATCGGGCCACGATGTGGCGATTGCACCAAAAATGTCGCCATCGCTAATGAGTTTGATGCGTGCACCAGTGGAACGCACTTCTTCAATGAGCTCATTGTGGCGCGGGCGATCGAGAATCATCACAGTGAGGTCGCGTACCGATTCACCTTTTGCCTTGGCAACCCATTTGATGTTCTGGGTAGCAGAAGCAGTGATATCGATATGACCAACAGCTTGTGGGCCCACGACAATTTTTTCCATGTACATGCATGGGCCCGGGTCGAACATGGTGTCGCGTTCTGAAACGGCAATCACCGAAAGTGCATTACCCATGCCGAGCGAAGTCAGTGTGGTGCCATCGATGGGGTCTACAGCAACGTCGGTGCGGGGTTGAGTGCCATCGCCAACGTTTTCTCCGTTGAAGAGCATTGGTGCTTCATCTTTTTCACCTTCACCAATCACAACAATGCCGTCCATAGGAACGGTGGTGAGGACGGTACGCATGGCGTCGACGGCGGCAGCATCGGCCCCGTTCTTATCGCCACGACCCACCCAACGTGCAGCTGCGAGGGCTGCAGATTCGGTGACTCTGACGAGTTCCATGGCGAGGTTGCGTTCTGGCTTTTGCGGGCGTCGTTCGTTCATCACCCCCTACCGTAGTGCCGGCGCTACCCTCGGGCTAATGCCCGTGAAGATTCCCGCCGTTCCCCTTCCGCGTTGCCTCGATTCCCGAGACCTGTCCGAGCCTCAGGTAAGCCCCGCAGGCGATGTATTGGTGTTTGGGGCAAGTCAGCAGGGAAAAGGTGAGCTGTGCACTATTGCGGTGTCAGGCGGTTCTGAAGAGGCCTGGCCACTCGAGCCAGCGCCAAGTGTGACGCGCGGCTTTGGTGGCGGATGTTTCCAGTGGCTGCCCGATGGTTCTGGTGTGGTGTACGCAGCGAAAACTGGCGGGTTGTGGGAAGCCGCTCGCGGTGCAACAAGTGCATGTCGTATTGACACGCAAGCTCCTGCTGGAGCTTCTCGCTTCGGAGTTGCCGTCTCGCCCGATGGTGAGTGGGTGGCATGCGTGCAGAACCTCTGCGAGCTCGTTGTGGTGCATCGTGCAACGGGTGAAGAGCACGTCATTGCACAGCCTCACGCTTTTGTGTTCGACCCCGTGTGGCACGGTGATGAGTTGTATTGGCAAGCATGGTCGCAGCCGCATATGCCGTGGGATGAATCTGACATTTGGTCGACGCACATTGCTGAGCGCGAAGCACATGTTGTGTTGCATCGCCCTGGTGTGTCGTTTCAACAAGTGCAATTTTCTGCACAAGGCGAAATGGGTGTGTTGAGTGATGTGAACGGGTGGCTGCAGCCGTATCGCGTTGTCGATGATGAATTAGTCCCGCTTCTGCCCGTAGGTGAGCAAGTGGAATGCGGCAACCCACAATGGGGAATGGGTGCACACACATGGTGTTGGTCGCCCGACGGTACAGAAATTGCTGTTGCGCGCAACCTTGAAGGTTTTGGCGACCTCGTTGTAGCGAGTGTGGCATCGGGCGAGATGCGTTCGCTTGGTCGTGGCGTGCACGGATCATTGGTGTGGAGCAATGCGGGCATTTTTGCGTTGCGCACAGGTGCGGTGACCCCCACACAATTGGTGCACTACGCCGCGCAAACCTTTGAGCGAGAAGTTCTCGCATCGAGTGAAGTGGACAGCAGTGGTGGTGCGTGGTCGCAGTATCAACTCGTCGAGCCAACGTTGGGCGCTGTGGAGTGTGGCAACTACAACATTCCGTATCGCTTGTATTCCCCTATGGGCAATGAAACATCTGAGCAACCACTCATTGTGTGGGTGCATGGTGGGCCAACCGATCAGTGGCAGGTCACGTTCATGGCACGTGTTGCCTATTGGGTAGGTCGTGGTGTGCGCGTGATGATTGTCGACCATCGTGGTACCTCGGGTCATGGGCGTCACTTTCAACAGTCGCTCAATGGTCATTGGGGCGAGTTCGACACCGTCGATCTCATTGCTGCAGTGCAGCATGCTCACCTCAACGGGTGGGCAACGCCCAAGAACACTTTTGTGATGGGGGGTTCTGCAGGTGGTTTTGCTGCATTGAACGCGGCGGGCACGGCCCCCGAAATGTGTGCGGGAGTGATTGCGTTGTACCCAGTTGTCGACCTTGCCGACTCTGCAGAACATTCGTGGTACTTCGAACAACATTCCATTGCGGTGTTGGTGGGCGACTCGCCTGAGAATGAAACGTTGTACGCGCAACGTTCGCCACTCAGCAAAGTAGGGGCATTGGCTCAGGTAAAAGTACTTCTGTTGCATGGTGATCTCGATACGTCAGTTCCGATGAATCACAGCGTGACTCTTGCTCAAGCCTTACGTCAAGCAGGTGGACAGGTTGCCTTGCACATCATGGAAGGTGAAGGGCACGGTTTTCGATTACGTCACAATCAACTGCGCGAATACGAACTGATTGGTGAGTTCATCTTTACGTTGTAACGTGCAGTTATGTCTGAATGGAACCCACTTGACCCCGATGCCGAGAGTGTCCATTACGACCTGTCGCAATGGAATATCGACCAGCGTGCCGCGGTAGCTGAAATGTTTGCCGAAGCAGAAATTCCCCACGCTTGGGTCGGCGATGAAGTGGTTGTGCCGAGCGAACTCGAAGATGCGGCCGATGAAATGCTCGATGCGCTTGAACAGGAATTGGGCGTAGGAACTCAAGAAGGAAATTCCTCGCCGCGCGATGCGCGCCGTTTGCAATTGAACGAAGCAACCGATGAAGAAATCACCGAGTATGAACTCGATGAGTGGTCGATGGGCGAGCGTTCACGTCTCTCAGAACTTCTGGTTGCAGCCGATATTCCGTATCGCTGGGAAGGCGCATTGCTCGTCACCCTCACTGAACTTGAAGACACTGTCGACGACCTGCTCGATGCAGTAGAAGCGGGCGATGTCACTATTGTCGACTCTGCACGCAATCCAGGCTCTGGTTTTGGAACCATCTCTGCGGGCGATTCCAGTGTCTCTGGTGAATCACTCACACAAATGTTTCTTGCAGCTGAACGGTTGCAACGTGACCCACTCGATGCAAATGGCCTCGGCATTTTGGTGCGCGTGCTCGACGACATTGAAGGTGGGGGCGTTCCTTTTGGTGTGCCCGTTCCCGTGTGGCGCCAAGCATCAGAAATGGCCGATCAACTTGCCGACGCACTTGCTGGTAACGATTTCCCCGACGAGCAAGCTGCACAAGAAATTGCGCAACGATTGTTTGTCACGTTACGTCCTCACGTCTGAGTTGCATATAGCGTCAACTCTCGATGATTCTCGCCGAATTAGAAATCTGGCACTCGCGGCCAATCACTCCTACCCGGCGTGTGTCGTTAGGGCATTTGATGTTGCCGGCCGACCCTGCACCTGGTTTTGGTGGCATTTTGTTGGGCGCGGTTGTGGCACGGCATTTGTTCGATGTCGATGAGGAAATGCACCCCGATATTCATCGCCTCACCCTGCAGGTAGAACGCGGCGAACGCATCGTGCAGCCGCGCTTGCGCCATCGTTTTCA
>JAURNB010000119.1 GCA_030830415.1 Acidimicrobiales bacterium
AGAGCCGACATGCGAAGAATTGGCGCATCCCCAATGAAGTACAACTTGCGCGCCATTTCGGCAGTTACTTGTTCACGTCGTTCGGTGTCGAGCACTTCCCATTTGTTCAAAATAACGATGAGCGGACAACCGGCAGCATCAATACGTTCCGCCAAGCGCTGATCTTGGCTTGTGACGCCTTCTGTGGAGTCGATTACAAGAAGCGCAATGTCGGACTCGTCAACTGCACGCAAAGCTCGCACGAGTGAGTAATACTCTGCCGAGTCGTCAATTTTCGAGCGGCGCCGCATACCTGCTGTATCTACAAGAATGAGCTTTCCGTCTACGGTTTCGATCAAAGTGTCAATTGTGTCGCGGGTGGTACCCGACATGTCGTGAACCACACTGCGCTCTTCACCAACAATTTTGTTGAACAGTGTGCTCTTGCCAACATTTGGTCGTCCAACAATGGCAACACGCGGTACACCTTTAAGTGCAGGGTCTGATGGCTCCAAATGCGAGTTGTCGACTTCTTCAACTTCGGGAGCTTCCTGTGTATCTAAACCAAGTTCTGAAATGATGACATCGAGCAGGTCTCCTGAACGACGCCCATGCAAGGCAGAAACTGGCCACGGTTCACCAAGACCGAGTGAAAGGAAATTCCAGCGATCATTTTCGCGACGCTCGTTGTCTGATTTATTAGCAACCACGAGAACGGTTGCTCCCGATTTACGCAACCACATACCGATGCGCTCATCGTCGTCGGTGGCACCAACCGAGGCATCGACAATAAAGAGAACAAGGTTTGCTTCTTTGACAGCTTGCTCAACTTGGCGCGATACCTTTTCTTCGAGGTCGCTTCCTCCAGGCATCCAGCCCCCAGTATCGGTAACACTGAACTCGCGACCCAACCATGAGGCATCGTGGGTATTTCGGTCGCGCGTGATTCCTGGACGGTCTTCAACAATGGCAACTTGTCCGCCAACGAAGCGGTTGAACAGTGTGCTTTTACCGACGTTTGGGCGACCAACGATGACAACATGGGGTTTCATTGCATTACCTTTTCCAAAAAATTGCGTAGTGCATGACCGTCGGTTGGCAGAACCACAACCGACGACGGGAGGTCCTCGAGTGTCATTCCGTCAAGAAAGCGACCTTCCGACAAGCACACATCGGGTAAAAGAAACACGTCACATTCGACATGAAACAACATGACTGAACGAATATCTTCGCCAACCATCAAACCCGAGACTGCAGTATTGCCCCCAAAATAGTTATTTACTACGGGTAAAACCGAAATTCGGTCTCCGTAATCGCTGACAAGTGCTGAAATCACACTCGCCGCATACGCACCAGTCAAAATACCCACCTTGCCAGTAGTCGAGGTGACCGACGGCGCACGACGCGTGAGTTCCACCGGTTGGCTATGAACAACACGTAGCCCCGTGTCGCCTGCAGGGTTGTGAATAGTGGAATCACGAATTGATCTGTAGCCGCCTGGCGTTGCTCCGTCAACCGACGCGAAGAAACCACTCGTTTGCTGCGCGAGAGTTTCAGCATCGTTGATCTTTCGACCATGGAACTCTTCAACGAAACTCGAGACAATGCCCACACCGTCTTCGTACATCGGATAACCGCCATAAGAAGATGCGTCAGGGAACGGCATATTGCCAAGCAGATAGAACTCATCAGATGGCCAGAACATTTTCTTACCGAGCAGTTGCTCTGCAACGAGCTGATACTTTTCACAAAGAGCAACAACGTCGGCTGCTTCTTGTGACGTATGAACGCGAAGTTCAGCTTCTGGATTGAATTGACTAAGACCCAAAGGAACAATTGCCACCGCTTCAAGAAGTGGATACTGATCAAGAACATCAATGAGTGTGCGTTCGAGGTCTTCACCATTGTTATGGTCGGGACACACCACAATTTGCCCACGAACATCAATTCCGTTTTCAAGCAGGACCTTGAGCCACCTCAGGCTCACCGCTCCGCGTTCATTGCGCAACATATCGGCGCGCTTCCACGGGTCGCTGACATGAATACTCACATGCAGCGGTGACAGTTTTTGATCTAATACCCGCTCAAGGTCTGCTTCTGTAAAACGCGTCAGCGTTGTGAAATTGCCGAAAAGAAAGCTCAGTCGATAGTCGTCGTCTTTGAGATACAAACTCTTACGAAGGTTTTTGGGCAACTGATAAATGAAACAAAAAGAGCAATGGTTGTCGCATGTTTGCACCCGGTCGAAAACAGCACTGGAAATTTCCACACCTAGCTGCTCGCCTGCCCGCTTTTCAATATCAAACTCAAAAGGCATTCCATTTCGATCAATATCGAGAGAAACACTTGCCTCGTCAACCGCATGGTGCCATTCAATGATGTCGCGCACCACTTGACCATTGACGCTTGTCACCACGTCACCCACGAGCACGCCAGCATGCTCAGCTGGAGAACCTTGGTGGACCGCCACAATTCGGGCGGTGAGTTCAGTGGAAACAGACACATAGAGAGGCTACTTGCGCCTTAGCGAACTAATGTGGAACGCATATGGCCCCCACTCCACAAGAAGCCCAAGTCGCTCCAGCGACTGCGCAGCACGTGGACCGCGTATTACTTGCCGCACCCCGTGGTTTTTGCGCCGGAGTGGAAATGGCTATTAAGGCACTTTCGTGGATGGTGCGTACCTTTCCTGCTCCTGTGTACTGCTACCACGAAATTGTTCACAACCAGCTTGTGGTTGAACGCTTCACTGACCTCGGCGTCATTTTCGTTGATGATATTTCAGAGGTTCCAACAGGCATGCCCATTATGTTGTCTGCGCATGGGTCGGCACCTGAAGTAGTGGAAGAAGCGCGTCGACGAGGAAGCTATGTTGTCGACTCTGTCTGCCCTCTTGTCACGAAGGTTCATCACGAAGTAAAGGTTCGCTCGGCCAAGGGGTACCACATTGTTTACGTGGGCCACGAAGGTCACGAAGAAGCCGTGGGGACCATGGCTGTAGCACCACAATCAATTTCTCGAGTGGAAACCGTTGCCGATGTGATGGCTCTTCAAGATTTCGATCAGCCTTTAGCGCTGCTCGCACAAACCACTCTTTCGCATCGCGATTGGGAAGGCGTTGCGCTTGCGGTGCGCAATCGTTTCACCGATGTGTGGTCTCCTGGGCGCAGCGACCTCTGCTTTGCAACGACAAACCGCCAAAGTGCTCTCATGCAAATGGCCGAGCGGTGCGACAGCATCATTGTGATTGGCTCGTCAAATTCGTCAAACACTCGTGCTCTTGAGCGACTCGCGATTGATTCAGGATGCAAACGAGTTCTGCGCGTCAACAGTGCGAGCGAACTTCCGCACGATTTATTTGGCCAAGTTGGTGTCACCGCAGGAGCTTCTGCCCCAGAAGAGCTCGTTGAAGAAGTGCTGCAGTTTCTCAAGCCGACGAATGGCATTGAAGAAGTGCGAGTGACAGAAGAAGACGAATACTTCCCACCTCCTCGTAACATTCGCGAATTGCAATCGAGCACGTTGACCGCTTGCTACACCATGCTCGGCGTACCTGCGGCACAACGACGCAACATCGACGACCGCAAAACCGCTGCGAGCAATGTTCTCGATGCTCTCAGACAACAAGAAAGCACCCCGACTCATGATTAGCCCCACTCTCGATTCCCTTCGGATTTTTCTTCACCTCTTAGCCGCAGCCGTTTGGGTAGGTGGGCAAATTGTGCTCGGGGGTCTTGTTCCAAAACTTCGAAAATCCCACCCCGAAGCCCTCACCACTACTGCACAAGCGTTTGCTCGCATTGCGTGGCCAGCATTTGCAGTTCTGGTCATCACCGGATTTTGGAATATCTTCGACACCGACATCACCGCACTCGACACGTCGTACCAAGTAACCCTCGGAATCAAGATCATTCTTGTAGCCATCGGCGCCATTGCCACTGTGGCTCATAGCGCATCGCCAGATAAACGCGTGAAAGCAATTGGTGGAGCCATTGGACTCCTCAGTTCGCTGGTGATCTTCTATTTAGGAATTTTGCTGTCGAGCGCGGTTTAGTTACGCGGAACTTTGCTCCAGGCAACATCGCGATCTACGCGAACATCGCCAGGCAAACCAAGAACTCGTTCACCGAGAATGTTCTTCATCACCTCGGTGGTGCCGCCCTCAATTGAGTTGGCACGGCTGCGCAAAAACGCCTTTTGCATGTATTCAAAGCCCATCGCCGTTTCGGGGCGAATCATTTCGTACGAGCCATACAGCATTCCGTCTGCACCCATCAACTGAATGCAAAATTCGTACACATCTTTGTTGAGGTTTGCGCTCTCCATTTTTCCAATGGACCCTTCTGGCCCTGGCACTCCCACCTTGCGCAATTGACCTGCACGAATGTTGGTGAGTCGCAGCACTTCTGCACGAGCCCACAACTTCATGAGTTCATCACGAGTTGCAGTGTCTTTACGATCTGCTGGCAGGTCATTCCACAGCTTGACTGCTCCAGAAATGACGCCGGTTCCTCGTGGAGGAACGGCTCCACCAATGGAAACGCGTTCATTCATCAATGTGGTGAGACTTACTCTCCAGCCATCACCGGGGCCACCCAACATTTCAGAATGCGGGATACGCACATCGGTGAAATACACCTCGTTGAATTCTGCTTCACCAGTCATTTGACGCAACGGGCGCACTTCAACACCTGGGGCTTGCATATCGACAACAAACGCAGTGAGTCCAGCGTGCTTCACAGCCTCTGCATCGGTACGAACAACAAGCAAACCAAATCGCGACAAGTGCGCAAGTGTGGTCCACACCTTTTGACCATTGGCAATCCACTCTTCGCCGTCTTGCACACCTTTGGCCGAGAGACCCGCGAAGTCGGAACCGGAACCTGGCTCGGAAAACAATTGACACCACACTTCTTCACCAGTGAAGAGTGGGCGGAGATACCTTTTCTTTTGTTCTTCGCTGCCCCACTCAACCACTGTTGGTCCGCACATGCCATAACCAATGGGGTTGCGATAGTAAGGGTTCGGAGCTCCTGCTTTTGCGGTGTACTCATTCACAATTTTTTGATAGCGGGGCGAAAGACCTAGACCACCATGGCCAACGGGGAACTGCACCCATGCCAGACCCAGATCGAATTGGGCACCCAAAAAGGTCAATGCGTCTGTTGAACTTGGTGGGTACTCACTGAGCAATTGCTCGACGAGCTGGGTGACGAGGAGTTCTTCTGAAACTGTTGCAGTAGTGGACATCCCCCCAAGTTACCGCACGGTTAGGGCCCCTGCTAAACGAAGCCCCCAGATCAAAGATCGGCTACTTTGGGAAGATGTACCCAGGAGATTTTGCTCAGTCCACACCCAATAAACCTGCCTACATCATGGCCTCTACTGGGGAAATCGTTACCTACAAACAACTCGACGACGCAGCCAACCGGCTAGCGAATCTCCTGCGTGCCAGCGGCTTTGAGGTGGGCGACCACATCGCTATTTGCATGGAGAACCACCCACGTTTCTTCGAAGTGATTTGGGGCTGCCACTACGCCGGGCTCATTTATACCGCCTGCTCAAGCAGGCTCACCAGCGATGAACTTTCGTACATCATCAATGATTGTGGCGCCAAGGGCTTCATCACTTCTAAGTACAAATCAGATCAGGCAGCCGAGATCATCAACGACATCCCACAGGCCGCATTGCGCCTCATGGTTGACGGAACAATTCCCGGGTTCGACTCATACGAACAAGCCGTTTCGCAACACAGCACAGAGCCCCTCACCGAGCGCATCAGTGGCATGGACATGCTTTATTCAAGCGGTACAACTGGACGCCCGAAAGGCGTCAAGGGAGTTCTCCCTCGCACAGAGCTCACCACACAAAATGGCGTTGCGAATCTTGCACAAATGTTGTTTTCTATGACCGAAGATGCGGTGTACCTCTCGCCTGCACCGCTATATCACGCAGCTCCACTGCGCTTTAACCTTGCAACGATGTTCACGGGGGCAACTTCGGTCATCATGGAACACTTCGATGCTGAGGAATATTTGGGCTACGTCGAGAAGTACAACATCACGCACAGCCAACTTGTACCCACCATGTTCGTGAGAATGTTGAAGTTGCCTGTTGAGGTGCGAGAGCGCTACAACCTCTCGTCTCTAAAAGTAGCAATACATGCTGCAGCGCCCTGCCCAGTGCAAGTAAAGAAGCAAATGATTGAGTGGTGGGGTCCGGTCATTCACGAGTACTACGCAGGTACTGAAGGAAACGGCTTTGTTTACTGCAACTCAGAGATGTGGCTTGCCCACCCCGGCACCGTCGGCACATCAATTCAAGGCGTTGTGCACATTTGCGACGAAGAGGGAAATGAACAGCCGCAAGGTGAGTCGGGAACAATTTTCTTTGAAAGCCAAACACAGTTTGAATATCACAACGACCCCGAGAAGACGAAGTCTTCGCGCGACCCACAAGGACGTGGCTGGTCGACACTCGGCGATGTTGGCTATTTAGACGAAGATAATTTCTTGTTCCTCACCGACCGTAAAGCATTCATGATCATTTCCGGTGGAGTCAACATTTATCCTCAGGAATCAGAAAACGTGCTCATCAACCACCCCCGAGTGGTCGACGTTGCAGTCTTTGGTGTGCCCAACGATGAATTTGGCGAAGAAGTCAAAGCAGTTGTGCAACCCGATGTGATGCCGTCCACCGCGCAAGAGGCCGAAGCTCTTGCCAAAGAACTCATCGTCTTTTGCAAGAGTCAGTTAGCCGACTTGAAGTGCCCGCGCAGCGTTGACTTTCGCCCTGAGCTTCCTCGTCACCCCACTGGCAAGTTGTACAAAAAACTTTTGAAAGACGAATACTGGCAAGCCGCTGGCCGGTCGATCTAGTGACATCTCCACACCCGTTTTTCTCTTGGGGTGCATCTCATGCGTTTGCACACCGGGGTGGTGCTAGTGATGCCCCAGAAAATACTGTGTCGGCATTTCAGATGGCAATCGACTTGGGATACACATATTTAGAGACCGATGTGCACGCAACTAGTGACGGAGTGCTGTTGGCATTTCACGACGACAACTTGCAGCGCACCTGCAATCACCCTGGCAAAATCAGCGAGCTCACTTACCAACAGATTCAAGAAGTAAAGGTTGAAGGCACAGAACACATACCAACCCTTCAAGAGCTTCTCACCATCTGGCCAGAAGCCCGTTGGAATATCGACTGCAAAAGTGACTCAGCGCTTACTCCTTTGGTCAACATACTCAAGCAGAACAACGTGGCAGAGCGTGTGTGCCTCGGAGCCTTTAGCGACCGCCGACTCAGGCAATTGCGGGAACAATTGGGAACTCAATACGCCACTTCACTCGGACCCAAAGGCGTTGCCCGCCTGCTGCTGGCAGTTGCTGCAGGAAGGCCTCTACGGTTTCCCCCCGGAATCCATGCCGCACAGATACCAGCGAAGCAAGGCCCCATACCGCTGGGTTCAGAAAGATTTATCGATATTGCTCACCGCAGCGGTCTCTCTGTTCATTACTGGACCATTGATGATCCACAACAGATGAATGAACTTCTCGATAATGGTGCAGATGGCATCATGACCGACAAACCAGCGGTTTTGAAAGATGTACTCATCGCACGCGATTCTTGGCGTAACAATAACTTTACGAAATAGAAACGCTAATTTCCCATCTGCGTACGTGAGCCTGAAAAGCGTTTAGTAGGTTAGCCACATGCGCGTCGACACAAACTTTTTCTGCACAGTTCCTATGCCCGATGCAGGCGACCCCAGCATCTCCCCCACCAGTCGTCGATACGACAACGACGCCGTTGTTGAGTGCTACAAAAATTTAGTTGATTGGTCAAAGACCGCCGATGCTCTCGGCTACGACACGATGTGGCTCACCGAACATCATTTCCAATTTGAGGGCTACGAAGTTCTTCCCAACCTCATTTTGTTTGGCATGCATCTTGCCGGACTCACCAAAGACCTCCGCCTCGGCCAAATGTTCAACGTGGTACCGCAGTGGCACCCGTTGCGCTTGGCTGAAGACTTCGCTTTGGCCGACATCATCACCGGCGGCCGCATGGAAATTGGCGTGGGTCGTGGAACTGTTCCCCGCGAAGCATGGAGCTTAGGAACAGTTGTTGCCTCGGGCGACAACGCCATGTCTGCTGAACACGATCGCATCAACCGCGAAACGTTTGAAGAGGCGATGGAGGTCATCAAACTTGCTTGGTACGAAGAGCGATTCTCCTACCGTGGCAAACACTTTGTTTTCCCTGCCGATGGCATTCCCGACCGCGGTTCGATGGTGAACGACCTCACCTTGATACCCAAGCCACAACGCGTTGTCGATATTTATCAGCCTGTTACTTCTCCCGAAACAATTGAGTATGTTCCTCGTGCGGGACACAAGGCTGTGTACTGGCTGCAAAATGCAGAAAGCCAAAAGCAGAAATGGGATCGCTACGCAGAAATCCGCGAAGAGATCGGGAATCCAGTTGCGCCTGGCGAAGACAGGTGCTTGGTCATGAATATGCACGTTGGGAAAACGCGCGAAGCAGCGATGCGGCGCGGACGACCCGGGCACGATGAATTTACAAAATTCCTTGCGCCATACGGACGATTCAGTTCGTATCGGAACCCCGACGGTTCCAAAGTGCCTTTTGATTTCAACCCCACAGTCGAACAGTCAGTTGAGCAGAAGATTCAAATTGTTGGGTCCATCGACGACGCTGTCGACACATTGGGATATTGGCGCGACCTACTTGATCTCAAACACCTCTGTATCTTTTTCGACTTCCCCGGCTTGAGCCGCGAAGAGATGAACGAACAGATGCACTTAGTTGCCGAAGAAGTAATGCCGCGACTTGGCGAGAAGATGGACCGACGACCCACAAATGCACCCGCTGCATTGAAATAGTTTCTTCGTTCATGGCCTCTCACATCTTTCGCAATGCTCGCCTCTCTGATGGCAGCCATGTTGACGTGCATGTATCTGCAGGGATTGTTGAGAAGACCACACCGCATGACCCCACAACAGTGGTGAACGAACACGAGACCGATGCCAAGGGTCAACTGCTACTTACGACCCTTGCAGAGCCGCATGCCCACCTCGACAAAGCATTTCTCGCCGAGCGCATTCCTAACCCCTCTGGCGATCTTCTTGGCGCTATTCATGCTGTGCATGAACACGCTCATACGTTGACATTTGACGACATTGTGGAACGCGCATCGCGGGCGGTCAACATTTACTTAAAAAATGGCACCACACGTATACGAACACACGCCGACACTTTTGACGGCTCCACTTTGCAGGTCAGAGCACTACGCCAAGTTGCCAATAACTTCCGCGACTTATGCGATATCGAGATCTGCGCTCTCGTTCAATGGCCACTAACGGGCAAGGAAGGCAAGCCCAGTCGACTACTTGCCGAACGGGCGCGCGCCGATGGCGCCGACCTGATTGGGGGTTGCCCGCACCTCGACACCGACCCATCAGGGGCCAACAAGGTGTTTCTCGCACTAGCGAAAGATCTCGACTGCAATTTAGATCTTCATGTCGATGAAACCCTGAATGCAGGAATGCTCTCTTTGCGCGACCTTGCCAAGCGCGTCATCAATAAAGCACCTGCTTTTAGCGTCACCGCATCACATTGCGTGAGTTTGGGAATGCAAAGTACGAAAGTGCAAAAACAAGTTTCGAAACTAGTCGCCGAAGCCAATATCGCAATTGTGACTCTGCCCCAAACGAACCTGTTTCTCCAAGGCCGCGAACATCAAACGGCGATGCCTCGAGCACTCACAGCGCTCACCGCACTGCGAGCAGCAGGCGTCACGGTATTGGCGGGAGGCGACAACCTTCAAGACCCCTTCAACCCCATGGGACGCGCCGACCCACTTGAGGCCGCCGGATTACTGGTATCGGCTGGTCATTACTTCCCCGAAGATGCCTTTGAAGCTGTGAGCAGCACTGTTCACGAGCGCTTATCGGGAGAATTACCCTTTCTCGCCCCCGGGTCCAATGCACATTTCATTCTCACGCCTGCCAGGTCTGTACGCGAATTCATCGCATTTGCCAACCAACCACGTTCTGTATTTCGCCATGGAACACTCATCCATGACACGTTGGAAGCATAAGTTTATTTACCGAAGTTGAATGCGGCAATTTCTCTCAGCGCCGAACAGAAGTTATCTACAGCCCCATCGAACAATGTTTTACCCAGTTCAGCATTTGCAACTGTGGGGTCACCGACAAAACCCTCTTCGTTGAAGTCATTTGACATCCAACCAAATGAGACGGAGCCGCCAAATTTCACATGCTTGTTCGCAGCTAGTTTCTCGGGAATACGACGCACAGCGAGAGACATATCGACCAAGTCAGGGCGCAAGTACAACATGATCGAGGTTTCATCGGTACCTGCATGGACACCCATTCCCAGTTCATTCTCAGGAGACAATCCACCCTGGTCGGCAGGGAGCCCTGGATGAGCCAAGAAGGTCTTCAGACCATATTTGAGCCTCAATTCCCTATTGGCCACAGACACCAAGGAACTGTTACCCCCGTGCCCGTTTAAAAACACAAGCCGCTCAGCGCCTGTCATTGCTATACAACGACCGATGTCGTCGAGCACGCGCAAGAGGGTGTCGGTTGTGAGCCAAATTGTTCCGGGGCTCCAAGCATGCTCATTGGACTTTGTCACAGCTAACGGTGGCAATAACCAAGCATTTAATTCTTCGCCAACTTTCTCGACCGCTGCACTAGCCACAGCATCGGCAATCACAAGGTCGGTATTGAGTGGAAGATGCGGACCATGTTGTTCAATGGCACCAAGCGACTGCACGATTATTGCCGTATTGTTAAGAGCATGTGCGATTTGTGGAGCACGCAAATTACCCAAAAGTCGCGAGGTAGAAATGTTTGCAGAAGTCATGCCCCAAAAGTACACGATAAAGATTGACCAACTCCATGATGCAACCTTCAACTAGTCCATTACTTCACGATTCTTACGATGCCGTTGTTGTGGGCGCAGGACACAACGGCCTTACAACTGCAACGTACTTAGCCCGAGCCGGCTTAAGAACTTTGCTCGTTGAAGCTCGTAGCGAAGTGGGTGGAACTGCTGCTAGCGACACCTTTGCAGGATGCAGAGTCAATATTTGCAACTGCGATCACCTCGCAGTTCGAACAAACCCTCTCATTGAAGAACTTCAACTACACAAGCATGGTTTGGAATACATCGACATTGAACCTGCCCAAATCAATGGTTCGTGGCATAGCGACAATTGGTGGCCGTCTTTTCATGATCTCGAGAGAACATGCGAAGCCCTCTCACGAGTACTTCCCCACGAGGTGAATAACTACCGCCGATACGTGGCAGACGCTCTTCCTGTCATATCCCTCATTTTAGATAACGCCAATGACATCCCATCTCGGCGAAAGCTCTTGTCGAATACTGCAAGACGACGCGGACGCGGCGTGACACGCCTTTTGCAATGGAGTCGCTCGTCAGCAGCCGAGGTATTAGAGAGCTACTTCACTTCACCAGAAATCATTGGGCCTGCACTAGTTGAAGGTCCAACTGTGTGGGGTGTTTCACCGCACACTCCACACACCGGTTTAGGAGCCATTACTCTTGCAATGCGCCATGCCGCACAAGTAGGACGCCCCGTTGGTGGCAGTGGTGCTCTTCCGAATGCACTACTCAGCGCGTACGAGTTATTTGGTGGACATCTCCTCTTAGCTTCACCTGTCACAGCAATTCTCTGCGAAGACCAATTGCTCTATGGCATTGAGTTAGCTGATGGTCGAGTCATTCGTAGTCGCACCGTCATTTCAGCATGTAATCCACACGACACCTTTGTGAAGTGGCTAAAGGGTGCCCCCTCATCAGCAAACACATTCATTGAACGCTGGCGCACCACCCCACAGTCACAAGGGTACGAATCGAAAATTGATGCAGTTTTCCACGGCGACATTCAATACAAGGCTCTTCAACACGACCGATACCAAGATGTTCTTACACATCACGAGGGATGTACCTTCGTTATTGCACCCAACACTCAGGAACTTCACGAAGGTCATATGAAAATGGCAACCGGACAGATCCTTGCGCATCCTGCATTTCTGGCAAACACTCCCACACTCACCGACTCCACGCTCGCCCCACCGGGCACCAACATCTTGAGTTTGGAAGCACTCTTTACGCCATACAACTTCGTTGACGGCTGGGAATCACGTGCAGAACCTTCACGTTGGTTATCGCTGTTTGACACGTTGCTTACTGAACCACTGACTCCAAGAATCTCGTCGTGGCGTGTGAAAACCCCTGCTCATTACGAAACAGAGTTTTTCCTTCCGCAAGGCCATGCCACGAGTTTCGCTGGAGGACCAATGTCAATCTTCTTCTCGCAACAGCCCGAGCTATCGCGCTACACAACACCCATCAAGAATCTGTACATCACAGGTGCAGCAACATTCCCTGGGGCTGGCGTATGGGGGTCGAGCGGACGCAATGCCGCTCAAGTGGTACTGAGGAACCTTTAGGCGTCGAGCACCATATTTGCTTTTTTGACCACCGGCTCACGATCACTCCATGGGAAGTTGATCCATTCATCTGTTTTCTTCCACACATAGTCGCAGTGAACAACTGAGTGCGACTTCTCGTAAAGGGCAACAATGCGCGATTCTGCAACGCGGCCGTTACAGAACTCTTTAACAAGCTTCAATGTGTGACCCGTATCGGCAACGTCGTCAACAATCAAGATCTTTGCATCTTTCACTTCTTCAAAATCAGGAACCGGCGGAAGAATCATCGGCATATCGAGTCGCTGGTTGACACCCGTGTAGAACTCGACGTTCATGGTGTAGGTGTTTTTCACTGCGAGTGAATAGCCAAGGGCGCCAGCTAGAAACAAGCCTCCGCGAGCAATCGCTAAAATCATGTCGGGCTCAAAACCGCTTGCAGCAATCTTCAGTGCGAGATCATGCGACGCGACCCCGAAACCTTCCCACGTGAGGATCTCTCGCTGTTGCGACACATTTGCTCCTAGATGTATGAGGCGGCTTTTACCGCACGACTCTACAAACGTAGCCGTTTAGCACTCGTATGGACAATGTCTACAACCGCTCGTGCAACAAGTTCCTCGCGAGGCCAAAAAAGCAGCTGTCATCACACTGCGCCGAGTGATGGGGTCGATGTAGACAGGATCTCCCTTCTCAACGGCTGTGCGATGGGCCTCGAGAATTGCGATTCTGAGTCTCTCTACCTGTTCAGACTTCCCTTGAGGCAGCCGTGCAGGAATCGGTTTATACAAAAAGTCAAGGCGCAGGTTGGAGGGTTTCATGCTTTACCCAAATTGCTTCACCGGCTGCATGAAGTAATTCCTGATCGCCAGAAGAATCTCCGTAGGCATAGCGAAAAACCATGCCAGGCTGAGCCGCAGCCCATTCACGAAAGCGCTGGATCTTCTCGACTCCCCGGCAATTTTCTCCTGATAGGTGCCCGCTCAAGTGTTCGTCTCCCGCGGCGTCGGCGACAACTTCGAGCCGGGTTGCAAGAACATGATCAATACCTATTCGCCGAGCGACAGGGCGCAGATAGCTCTCAAAAGATGCAGACACGAGAACTACTGTGTGACCCGCCTTCTGGTGCCACCTCAAGCGCGTACAGGTATCAGACCGCATCCAGTTGTCTAAGACGTGATCTGCGTAGATCTCGGCAATACGGTTGACTCTCTCTGCCGGTATTCCTTCAAGAGCTTTCGCGAGAACATTCAGTTTCAAGAAGTCACGATCACGCCCCACGACGGCACGCAAATTACGAGCAAAATCGGCTGCGAATACCTTCAGAACCTTGCGCTTGGGAACCAAGAGCGAAATGAAAGGCCACACGGTGTCACGAACAGTGAGCGTTCCATCGAAGTCGAAGGCCACGACGGTATTTGCCCCTTGAACCGAAGCATTCTGCCCAGCCTGAGCAACCCAAGAACTCGCTAGATCATCACTCACGACACGACCGTAACATTTGCTCGCGCACTTCCCAGTACATGGGCCAACTCTTCGAGACCACGTCAGGCTCTTCCACCAAAACTTCGGGAACTTGCAGCGCCACCAAACCAAATGCCATGGCCAACCGGTGATCATGATGAGTAGCAAGAGTGGCACCATGAAGCGGATGTGGCGAGATTTCCAAGCCGTCATCGAGCACGCTGACTTTGGCGCCGCATTTGTGCAGTTCTTTTGCTAAGTCGCCGAGTCTGTCGCTTTCTTTATTGCGAATGAACCCCACCCCAGTAATTGTGCTTGGCCCCTGGGCAAACAGAGCAACTGCAACAACGGTGGGTACTAGGTCGGACATATCTTTGAGATCGACGGAGAGACCCTG
>JAURNB010000120.1 GCA_030830415.1 Acidimicrobiales bacterium
CGCGCCCCTGCAAAAGTGCAGTCGGCTTTGCTGGAAGTAATGGCTGAGCGCCAAGTCACTATTGGCGGTGTGAGTACAAAACTCGCATTGCCGTTCATGGTTCTTGCAACACAGAACCCCATTGAACAAGAAGGCGTGTATTTACTTCCTGAAGCACAACGCGACCGCTTCCTCATGCGCGTTCCTGTTGACTATCCGACACTTGCTGAAGAACACGAAATTGCCCGACGTAGTTCAATGCCATCACGCACTCCACAACAAGTGCTGTCGATCGATGAGCTTGTTGCTCTGCAATTACAGGCCAATGCATTGCCCGTGCCCGATGCGGTACAGGACTACGCAGTTCGTTTGGTAATGGCTACACGTAACCCTCGTGAATTTGGTTTCGATTCATTAGACGGCTGGTTGTCTTTTGGTGCAAGCCCTCGCGCCACTATTGGTTTGCTCGCTGCTGGTCGTGGCTTGGCGCTGATGCGCAAACACAGCGTGGTGCAAGTGCAAGACATCTACGACATTGCTTATGACGTGCTCAACCACAGGCTTGTTTTGTCGTGGGATGCAGTAACGCGCGGAGCATCGGTTGATGAATTCATTGTTGCGCTGCTCGAACGAGTGCTCGCTCCTGTGGGCTGGTGACATGGCGCTGACTGCTCCGCCACGTTTGCCTCCTTCACTTCTCCCTGTGAGCAGAAGAATCTCGGGGCTTTTGCATGGCGACTACTCGGGCCTTTTGCATCGTGCCGGTTCAGAAATTGGCGACACACGTCGGTACATGGAAGGCGACGATGTGCGTCGAATTGACTGGCCAGCAACTGCGCGAACCAATGAAACGCAGGTGCACGACACCATTGCCGACCATGAATTAGAGGCATGGTTAGTGGTCGACACGTCTGCCAGCATGAAATTTGGGACAGGCAAAATAACGAAAGCTCAAATGGCGAGTGATGTTGCAGGCGCCTTTGGATATCTCATTTCTCACACAGGAAATCGCTTGGGTTGCATCACTACTGCGCTCTCTGCCGATTCGCTCATGCCGCGTAGTGGCACGCACCAACTTGCCCAGGTTTTAGGAAGGCTCGCAAAGACCGCTGACTCCGCAGGAACCTTGACCCAAGCACTAGAAAAATGTTTGTCGGCAAGTACGCGCCGAGGTCTTGTGGTTGTGGTGTCCGATTTTTACGATGAATCGCCTTGGCAAAATGCAATGTCGCAACTGGCACAAAAACACGATGTCATAGCTGTCGCAATATCGGACCGTCGTGAACATGAGTTTCTCGATGTTGGAGTTGTGGAGTTCCGTGATGCTGAAACAGGGAAGACTGTTCGCATTGACACATCGCAGGCAGAGTGGCGAAGCAATTTTGCTGCCTCTGCACAGCAACGACATCAAAAAATTACTAACGATATTCGCCTGGCGCGTGCCGACGGTTTGTCGCTATGCGCCGACGAAGATTGGGTGGCGCAACTTGCTACCTTTTTGCGCACACGAAAGCGTCGCTTAGCAATGGGGCATCGTCGATGATTGCCCTCTATCTACTTGAGCCATGGCGGCTTTTGCTCCTGGTTGTTCCCGGGTTACTTCTTGCGCTCTTGTATTTGTCGAGTAAGAAAAGATCCGAGTCTGCAGTTTCATTCAGCACGCTGGGCATGTTGGAGGGTTTGGTTGAAAAGCCTCGGCGGTGGAAGAGCCGTACGCCAGTTGCACTTGTGGTGGTGGCGCTGGTTCTTGGTGTGTTTGGCTTTGCTCGCCCGGCAACTAATGGAGTAGATGCAGGTAGCAAAGCAGTAGTGGTATTGGCTATTGACGTGTCGTTGTCGATGAGTGCGGTCGACGTTGAACCGTCGCGTATTGAAGTAGCAAAAGATGCAGCGCTGCGCTTCGTGGCAAAAGCACCGAGCAATACCCTCATCGGCGTGGTGGCATTCGATAGCAATGCACGGCAGATCATTGCTGCCACCGACAACAAAGCAGCTATTTCGCGGGTCATCACAGCGCTTCAGCCCGGAACAGGAACTGCAATTGGCGAGGCAATTTATGCGGCGCTCGACACCATTTCGTCAGCAGTTGACCCCAGCGGCGGCACAAAAAATGCGGGCACCATCATTTTGTTGTCAGATGGCACCACAACCACGGGTCGCCCCGATACGGAAGCCGCTGCAGAGGCTCAATCTCTTGGAGTCAAAATCAATACCATTGCATTCGGTACGCAAGACGGAACCGTGACAACTCCAGATGGCCAAGTGGTGTCGGTGCCGCCCGATGAGCAGGCACTCAGCAACATTGCCGATGTAGCTCGTGGTAAGTCGTTCACTGCAGCAACTGCGAAAGACCTCCAGGCAATTTACGATTCGCTAAGTGAAGCTGTTGTGCGGAAAACCAATGTTCACGAACATGGAGATGTTTTTACCATGCTCAGCTTGTTGGCAATGTTTGTTGCTTCTGCACTCTCATTGCGATGGTTCCGCCGCATTATCTGAGCACTAATGTTCAGCAATGGGCATTAGTGAGTTTCTCGACAATGTCGATATAGCTCATTTTGAGTCGTCTGAGGAGTTTTGGGAACGTCTCCACGGGCTACCAAATAAAGATGTCGCAGTAATTGCGCGAACAATCTTTCAAGAACGTCAGTCGGGTCGAGTCAACCCACTGCACTCAGCATTCTTTTTTGAGTCACTGGAGAACACTCAGTTCTTCCACAACGTGGTGTCGCCGTACCTCACAATTCTTTTACAAGAACTCGACACTATGCAGCTTCCTGCAGGCGATATTTTGGAGTTGGGAAGTGGGGCTGGTGTAGTTGCATGCTTTCTCGCGCAGAAGTATCCAGAGAAAACCGTGGTGGGAGTCGACCTACTTCCCGCCGTCGTACAGACTGCACAAAAATTGGCGCAGCTGTTGGGGTTGTCCAACATTGAATTTCATCAGGCAGAAATTGCGGGACTGCACTTAGAGCAAACCTTTGGCTGTATTCTTTCCGTTGCCCTACGCGAAGAGATGTCGTCAGGACGACAGGGGTCGTTCGGCTATTTCTCTGCAATCGCCGAACTTCCTCAAGCGCTCACCACAGCGTCGTCACCTTTGTCGCAGTGTGTTGCTGAGCATCTTGCAGCAGATGGGTTGTACATCTCGCTCGAACGATGTCACGATGTTGCCTCAATTGCCTCGTGGGTAGGTGAATTGCAATCGGTAGGCATTTCCCCAGATCTAGAACGCAGCACAATGTTGGTTTTCTCTGGTGTGCTCACTGGGCCAGAAAAGATGCCGCTCTTGTTGTCTGTACATGCCGATGCCCGTGTTGATGCAGGGTCGTTGCTGCAGTGGCGGATGAATGGAAGTAACGAAACGCAAAGCGACGAACTTGCAGTGGAATCTCGTGTGTACTCTCAACGGGCCTGGCGCGTTGTCAAGGCAATGGAGTTTGGCATTCGCGATGAATTAGGCGATGCCGCAGCACGGGTTTACCTATTGGAGTGTGATCGTGAAGGTCTGGTGTATTTCACTACAAACCGTGGAGCACGTGAAATTGTCTTTGAATCATCATTCGGCGGGGCGCCAATACTTTCAAACAAGTTTGAACACATGTTGGGTGAGTTGACGTACAACCCGAGCGTTGTTGACGTGCGCAGTATTACTTCGCTGTAGTACGGCTTTCGGGTGGAATCACCACCACAGGAACCGTGGCGTGTCGTGTGATGTAGTCGGCAACAGAACCCAGCAAGATGCCAGCAATTCCACTGTGTCCGCGTGCACCAATGACCAATAAATCGATGTTCGGAATGTTTAAAGTGTCGCGAGCATCGCCTTCAATGAGGTCGCGCTTCAGCATGACTTCGTGTTCTTTGGCTAAAGGGATGAAACGAACAAATTCGCCTTCCAAGAGTTCAGTGGCTGCAGTGTCGTCAATGGTGAATGCCGTCGCTAGTTCTGTGCCGTACACGTAGGGGTGCCACACGTGAACTAAAACGACAGTGTCGCCTTGGCGAGCATGTTCTATCGCCCATTTCACTGCGGCTCGTGAGTTTTCGGAGCCGTCTATTCCTACTGCTATGCGTTGTTTTGGGTGCTTCGACATAAGGCAAGGGTATGACGAACCTGTAAATGATGCGAGAGGAAAAAGTACCTATTTTGACGAGTCGGTGTCGGCCAAAATAGGTGTGAGGGTGAGCTCTGGTTCATCGACTTCAAGGCGTTGCAGGCGATATTTGTTTTCAAATAGTGCAACGAGGGCATTGTCGCCACGCTTCAAAATGCGAATACCGCCGATGCGACGCAAGCGGTCGACGCTCTTTTCATCGGTAATGCGGATGGCCTGATAAATAGCGGGGTTGACTTCAACAGGTGAATTGAATTCACTAGCGAGTCGGTAGGCAAAAACTTCAATTTGCAGTGCACCCACTGCAGCCAAAATGGGTTCAGAGTCGGCGAGGTCGGGGTCACGCAACACTTGCACAACGCCTTCTTCGTCGAGCTGTGCAAGACCGCGGCGGAATTGCTTGACGCGACCGCCATCGGTGGGGCGAGCAGTAGCAAAAACTTCTGGTGCAAAGCGAGGGACCCCAGGATAAGTCACGGGACTGCTGGCATAAATGGTGTCGCCAATTTGTAAGCCAGCGGCATTAATGAGGCCAATGATGTCGCCAGGGTAAGCAACATCGATGGTTTCGCGGTCGGCACCAAATGCTGTTGTTGCGTATTTCGTGCTCACAGGCTTTTCGCTGCGCGAGCATGTTGCATCCATGCCGCGGGTGAATTCGCCAGAGCAGACCCGGGCAAATGCCAAACGGTCGCGATGGTTGGGGTCCATGTTTGCTTGTACCTTGAAAACGAAGGCAGAAAACGGCGTGGCAAGCCCGCGGTCGTTGCCGTCAATATCGGTACGAGGCGCTGGCGCTGGTGCAATATCGATAACAGCATCGAGCAACATGCGCACACCAAAGTTGGTAATTGCAGAACCCACAAACACTGGTGTTGATTCGCCGGCAAGGAAAGACTCAACATCAACGTCTGCTTCAATGGCATCGAGTAGCGAACAACTTTCCATTGCGGTTGTCCATGCATTTCCTTCTTCTTCTGCTGCACGCTCTACAGAGACAATTTCTTCGGGCGCGAGTGAAGAACCTCGAGCTGTTCGGGTAAAGCGAATGTATTCACCAGTGCGGCGGTCGATAACACCGCGAAAGTCACCAGGAATACCTACCGGCCATGTTGCTGGGGTGGGGCGTAATCCAATTTGCTTCTCAACTTCATCAAGAAGCTCGAATGGGTCACGACCCGGGCGGTCGAACTTGTTGAAGAAAGTAATAACGGGCAAGTTTCGTGAGCGACACACTTGGAAAAGCTTTAATGTTTGTGGCTCAATACCTTTGGCGGTGTCGAGCACCATAATGACCGCATCAACAGCAGCAAGTACGCGGTAGGTGTCTTCCGAGAAGTCTTTGTGGCCTGGCGTATCGAGCAAGTTGAAAACGTGACCGCGATAGGGAAACTGTAAAACGGCCGATGAAATGGAAATGCCGCGCTGGCGCTCTATGTCCATCCAGTCAGAAGTTGAGGCCTTGCGATCGCCGCGGTTATGAACAGCACCTGCTTCTTGCACGGCGCCTGCATACAACAGGAATTTCTCGGTGAGGGTGGTTTTACCGGCGTCAGGGTGGCTGATGATGGCAAAAGTGCGCCGGCGGGTGGCTTCAAGGGCGATATCGCCAGTTGCGAGGGTGGGGGCAAGGTTTTCCATAAGAAAGGCCGCAAGGCAGTGGTTCAACCTACCGCAAAGTCTCACGTTCCCTGATACCCTAGGGGGTATGTGTAGAAAAGTGAATTGCAGAAAATGTGGCAAGCCGAGTTGGGCGGGGTGTGGTGCTCACGTTGAACAAGTGCTCGGAGATGTTCCTCAAAGTCAGCGCTGCCAGTGCAAAATGCAGGCAAAAAACGTCGAACCCGCAAAGAGAACTTTCATGTCGAAGTTGCTGAAGAAAATCAGCAAGTAATCTGTGAACAACCAACAACCGAAAGAAAAGCAGAGAGCCATGGCCACTTTTAATCTCACAGCAGAAAAATTCGAAGAAACAGTGACCGCCGATGGCATCACCTTTATTGACTTTTGGGCCGAATGGTGTGGCCCATGCAAGTCGTTTGGCCCCATTTACGAAAAGGCATCCGACGCCAATGCCGATATTCGCTTCGCAAAGGTCGATACCGAAGCCGAGCAAGACCTTGCAGGTGGGCTCCGCATTCAGTCAATTCCCACCATCATGGCTTTCCGCGACGGTGTCTTGCTATTTTCGCAACCAGGCGCCTTGCCAGCAGCTTCGTTCGACGAACTCATTGCCGCCATTCGCGCAGTCGATATGGACGACGTTCGACGCCAGATCGCAGAGGCAGAAGCAACGGAGTAAGGTCGCGACATGAGTGAAATTGTGACCAAAGAATATTGCATTGTTGAAAAGTCAGAGCATGTGCTCACAGTGCGCTTGAACAGGCCAGAGCGCTTGAACGCACTGCATTCACTTGCGCATTTAGAACTCGCAGAAGTTTTTGATGACTATGAATCTGACGACAACATGTGGGTCGCAATTATCACTGGTGAAGGCCGCGGCTTTTGCGCAGGAAACGACCTGCGTTACCAAGCAGAAGGTGGAGTGCGGCATGCAACTCCCAAAGGTTTTGCTGGAGTTACCTCGCGTTGGAATATGACCAAGCCCATCATTGCTGCCGTGAATGGCGTTGCAATGGGTGGCGGTTTTGAAATCGCACTTGCCTGCGACATCATCATCGCCTCCGACCAGGCAAAGTTTGCATTGCCCGAACCAAAGGTGGGTCTTGCTGCATTAGCTGGTGGGCTGCAGAGGCTCTCGCGCCAAATTGGTTCCAAGCGTGCACTCGGAATGATTCTCACGGGTCGTCATGTGAGTGCTGCAGAAGGTCATGAACTGGGGTTCATCAACGAAGTGGTACCGCACGATGAACTGATGGAACGCACCATGGTGTGGGTGAATCAAATCTTGGCGTGCTCTCCATTGTCGTTGCGGGCAAGTAAAGATGTGGTGTATCGCAGCCTCGATACTGCGTCGCTTCGCGAATCAATGGAAGCCGATTACGAGACTGTGAAACAACTCGTGAAGAGCGATGATTTCATTGAAGGGCCGAAGGCTTTCGCGGAAAAGCGCCCGCCCAACTGGAGCGGTCACTAACAGTATGGAAAGAGCGATTTCGGAGTTGTTAAGGGAAGCCTTAGGTAACAACTGCGATATTGCTATTGAAGGCCTTGCGCCGATTCCAGGCGGATTTTCACGTGAAACATTTAGTTGTACTGCGCTGGTGACCCAAGGGGATGCAAAAGAGGTTTTGCCGCTCATTATTCGCAAAGATCCGCCCGAAGAGGTCTGTATTCTCCAGACCAGTCGCGCTAACGAACATGAACTTATTGAATCTTTGCGAGCACATACCTCTGTGCCTGTGAGTCGAAGTTACGGATACGAACTCGATCCGGATGTTTTCGGTAGTGCCGCGATGGTGCTGCAGAGAGCCGACGGAAACGGGAAGACATCACAGTTGTTCAACGATGGTGCTGATGTCGACCAAGCGGAAGAAGTGATGCGGCATTTGTGTGAAGTGCTAGTGGAATTGCATCAGGCAGATATTGCGGTCATTGACCCGCGAGGAATATTGCAAGATCCGAGAGGAGTAGGAATTCGTACGTCATCTTGGGATGACTACATGGATTCCACCTTTCAGTACTACCTATCTACGTACGACCAGATTGTGTACGACCCATCGTCCATCATCCTCCTCGATGCGTATCTCACATTGCGGCGTCGCAAGCCAAGGCCGCTGCGGCTTTCGGTAGTGCACGGAGACTTCAACCCCGCAAACTTTCTTTATAAAAATGGCAAGGTCTCCGCACTGATCGACTGGGAAAATTCTCGCATCGGTGACCCGCGCGAAGATTTAGGTTGGATGACCACGATGGATATTTTGAGTAATACACACGTGATGGACTATCCCAAAAAAGAAGGTGGGTTCATTTCGTATTACAACAAACTCACTGGATGGGATGTCACAAAAGAAGAAGTCGACTATTTCACTCTTTTTGGTAGTGCAAATATTGGAGTACCGGTTCAGTCGGCCATTTATCGACGTATTGCTGGAGAGCATCGTCAATTCATGCATCTCTATCTCATCCAGTCATCTGCTCCTGCTATTCCGTCAATGGCGCAACTTCTCGGATACCCAGGATCAAATTCAAGTGAAACAACGGGGGCTTCATCATGAATACAACACCGAGTATCGACGACCTCCTAGAGGGTCTCATCTTTGCGCTCAGCGATGAAATTCTTCCCTATCTCACCAATGAAAAGTCACAGGCAACGGCAGTCATGATGCAATCTGTGATTCAAGAGATTCGTCAGATGTTGCCTGTATTCGATATTTGTATCGCTGAGGAACATAATCAAATGACCAAGGTGCTACGTGACGTGGCCTCACTGGTTGGCAGCATTAATGGTGATGCGGCTACGCGCATTAGCGAGCGAGGTGCAACGTTGGGTGCTGTTGCCGACGTGCCTGTTCCCGAGAAGAAGGATGTTGCTGGCGCGCATCGTGCTTTGGGTTTTGCTCTCCAAGAAACACTCCGTGACCTAGATGAGTTACAACGTAAAGGTTTCACTGTTGCTAATGATGCTTTAGATACTGTGCGTTCGTACCTGTATCCGAGTTTTGTTCGTTACGCAAACACTGTTTCCGTTGAAGGCGGAATGGTGGGGCGCGGCTAGGTAGTTCTAGGCGCCGGGAAGTGAAGCTGCGTCGTAGTAATCGGCGGCATAAGTGATGAACTGCCCATCGCTACGTTGCACACTTGTGCCTCGTGTAAGAAAAGTGCGTTCGCCGTTGGGCTGAACCAATATGTGCTGCCACTCTTGAACAGTTGTAGAACCGTTATTGAGTGCAGGACCCACAGCTTCACGAACAACACCTTTCAATGCGGCAATGTGCGGTGAAAGCCACGCAGAAATGGCATCGCGTCCGCGGAACTCACCGTGCACTGGGTCGATATATAGCGATTCGGTGGGGTGAAACTGGTTGCAAAGCTCATTGATGTCGGTTACTCCCCAGTGAAGGTCGGCTACCGAGTGATCGCGCACCCAATTGACCACAGGCACACCAGGAATATCGGCAACAGAACCATCGGGTCCTGGTTGGCGCATCGATGCAGTGTCGTATACATCGCACGCTTGAGTGATGAACCCGTCAACATAGCGACGCACGCTGACACCTTTGGGAAGCGGAATGCGATCGTCGCCAAAGACAGCAAACATTTGCCATTCATCAAGAGTCCACGTATCGCTACTGCGAGCAAATACGGCCGAGGGCTGTGTTGGCGTGAACTCAATGAAGTCAATTTCCTTCATCATGGGAATGAGCCAACCGCGAATATCTTCACGCCCGTACATTGCGCCATAAATCGCATCGAAATACATTGAATCGTTCTCTGCCATGAGGTCGACCATAAGCGACACGCCGGCATGTTTGTGTTCGGGCAGCCTTAACGCGGGGTGTTCAAACATCTGCAGAATTTCTGTTGCACTGAGCCCGGTAATGCCAGCACTCACATATTCATTGTCTTCGTTGCGACTATGCCATGCCGACAGGTACTGCTGGATGCACTCGTTAATGTCTTTCACATTTCCCCCAAAATGTTGATAACAGGTATTCGCCTATTTTAGTTTATTTTTTTGAATCAGTTTTCCGTAGTGGCCAAGTAGCTCTTCAAGAGATGTGGTTGAGGCAACATGTGGCTGAACAATAAAGTTGGCGAGCACCATCGACCCCACTGTGTGAGCCACAATCTCTGCTTCTTTGTGCGACATGCCGAGTTCTTGCACTGACCGATCAATGGCGCCCCCAATTGCAGGGAAAGCATCTTCAATACTCTTGAACTTCACGCCATTTTGAATGAGCCACAATGCCAAACTAAGTTGCAAATTTAATTCGGCAACAGATGACGGCATGGAGAGAGACGCGTTGCGAGCAAGAGTTCGCGTGCGTTGCGAAATGCGTTGGTGAACAATGGTGAAGAGTTCAACTTTTCCGACAAACCAAGTGGAAATGAACCGGTGATGAACAGTTGCCTTTGCAGCAATGTCGCGAATGGTGATGTCGGCAGGGGAGTTCTTAGCAAGAAGGTCTTCTGCTGCTTGCAGAAGCAGTTCTTCACATGCAGCTCTGCTGCGACGAGGTGCACGAGGCTTCGCTTTTTGTGGAGATGCTTTTGTGATCGTCGGCACCATCTCATAGTAGTTGTTATGGTGTGAGGGTGATTCACGTAGAGCACCTCACCAAAAAATTTGCAGGTTTTACTGCAGTAGACGACCTCAGTTTTACCGTGTCTCCGGGTCACGTAACAGGCTTTCTCGGGCCCAATGGTTCCGGAAAAAGTACCACGATGCGGTGCATGATTGGTCTTGACCATGCTCAAGGTGGGTCTGCCACATTCAGCGGTGTGTCTTACAGCAAATTGACGCAACCATTGCATCGAGTAGGAACACTTCTTGATGCGGGAAATGCTCATAGCGGTCGAAGTGCTCGCAACCATCTCATGTGGTTGGCGGCAAGCACCGGTATTAATAAATCTCGCGTCGATACTGTTTTGGAACAAGTAGGTCTTGGCGAAGTATCTCGTCGTCGCGTGGGGAAATACTCACTGGGTATGAAACAGCGATTGGGTATTGCGTCGGTGCTGCTGGGCGACCCAGAAGTTCTCATTCTCGATGAACCAGTGAATGGTCTTGACCCTGAGGGAATTCGCTGGATTCGCGATCTTCTACGCGACTTAGCCAAAGAGGGACGCACGGTTTTGGTGAGTAGTCACTTGCTGTCGGAAATGGCGCTCATTGCCGAAGAGTTAGTAGTTATTGGCCAGGGCAAACTCATTACCCAGTGCACAGTGGGTGAATTTACGGCACGTTATGCCAAGCAATGGGTGCGAGTAGTGAGCCCGCAAGTGGATGCTCTCAAACCTCTTGCCGTGGCCCGAGGTGCAACGATGAGCGAAGAAAATGGCGCCATCAACTTCCACGGTATGACGGCCGCAGAACTTGGTGAACTCGGTGCAACGGCTGGAGTGACCTTCCATGAGTTGTCGCCACAAACTGGTTCACTTGAAGATGCTTTTCTCGATGCCACCGCAAGTTCTGTGCAATACCACGGCGCAAAATCTGAAGGGCTGGCTCACTAATGCTTCATCTTATGAAAAGTGAATTCATCAAGTTGCGCACTTTGCGTTCCACTCTTACAGCAACCTTTGTTCTCATCGCGTTTCCTATTGCTGTCACGGTACTTTCAGCGATGTTCGCAAAAAGTCCTGGTGAAACAATGGTCATGAAGGTTCTCACTAATACGGGCACGGTGAGCATGCTGTTGTGCGGTGTGTTGGGGGTTTTTGCAATAGCTCAAGAGTATTCTCAAGGAACCATTCGTATTACCTTTGCTGCCACTCCAACGCGAATGAAAGTTTTTGCTGCGAAGGCAATTGTTATTTCGTTGTGGGTTGCTATTTCTGTGGCTGTGCTTGAAGGAGTTGGCCTGATAGGGGCAAATTATGCACTTCACAGACGTGGCTTTGATTTCGGAGTAATTTACAGCCCTAGTATTTTTGACAATTCTAGTGGTCACGGTGATTCTGCTTGGCAGGTGCTGTTTGCTTTCGGCATAGTGTGCATATTGTTCGCTCTCATTGGGTTCGCACTCGGAGCACTCTTGCGCAGTTCGCCCGGAGCAATTGCGACGCTCATTCTTGTGCCGCTTTTGGTGGAAGGAATTGTGACGGGCTTGCTGCTCGCTGCTTTTGATATCGATATTTCTCGTAAAACACCGTTCACTGCAGCTATTCGCGCGGTTCAAGTTGAACCCGATGCTGCGCGTTGGGGGCTCGTGGGCTACTTCTCCATTTGGTGTTTAGTAATTACTGTCATCGCTGCGTTACTCATGAAGCGCCGCGACGCATAAGCGGTGAATTGAGTGTCATAAAGGAGTCGAAATGAAATACGTCAAACTGGGGAACTCGGGACTCGAAGTATCAAAAATTTGTCTGGGGTGTATGAGCTTTGGCGAGTCGGGTATGGGTACTCATGCATGGACTCTGAACGAGGAAACAAGTCGCCAATTCATGAAGAAGTCGTTAGATGCGGGCATCAACTTCTTCGATACAGCAAACGTGTATTCATTGGGTACGAGTGAAGAGTTTGTTGGCCGGGCATTACGCGACTTTGCACTTCGTGATGAAGTGGTAGTAGCTACCAAAGTGCATGGCACCATGCGTAAAGGCCGTAATGCTGCAGGCCTATCGCGCAAAGCAATTATGACTGAAGTCGACCACAGCCTGCGCCGGCTTGGCATGGACTACATCGACTTGTATCAAATTCATCGCTTCGACCCCACCACGCCAATTGAAGAAACCATGGAAGCACTTCACGATGTGGTGAAGGCAGGTAAGGCTCGTTACATCGGTGCTTCGTCGATGTGGGCATGGCAATTTTCAAAGGCACAGTACATTGCTGAGCAACACGGATGGACCAAGTTCATCAGCATGCAAAATCACTACAACTTGTTGAACCGTGAAGAAGAACGCGAGATGATGCCGCTCTGTGTTGACCAAGGGGTGGGAGTCATTCCATGGAGCCCTCTTGCGCGAGGTCGTTTAACACGCGATTGGGACAATGCAACATCGCGTTCAGAGACCGATGAATTTGGAAAGGGCCTGTACAAGCCCGAAGATCAAGTGATTGTGGAGCGAGTTGCAGAAGTTGCCCGCGAACTCGGTGCGCCTCGTGCGCAGGTTGCTCTTGCTTGGGTGCTCTCAAAGTCGTTTGTAACGTCACCCATTGTTGGCGCGACTAAAGATGCACATATTGACGATGCAATTGCTGCATGTGAATTGCAGTTGAGCGCAGAACATATTGCGCGACTTGAAGAGCCCTACACACCCCATGAATCTGTTGGGTTCCTATAAGCGGCGTAATTTTCGGCTGATAGTGTTTTTCGTATGGCAACCATTCGAGAGATAGTGATTGATTGTATAGACGCCGACGCCATGGCGAAGTTCTGGGCGGAGGCTCTGGGCTTCACCTTCCTGGGTGCAGCGGGAAGTTACCGAGCACTTGAAGACCCGTCTGGTGGGCCAAAACTCATTATCCAAGAAGTGCCCGAAGAAAAGACGCAAAAGAATCGCGTGCACTTCGATTTGGAAGCAGTTGATATTCGAGCCGAAGCACTGCGCTTAGAAGCGCTAGGCGCAATACTGCTCAACGATCGCAAGCCCATTCAGGAGCACCGCACACAATGGATGGTGCTCTGCGACCCTGAAGGGAACGAATTTTGCATCTGCCAAATTGGGAAAATCCCCGACGGTGACGACGGTTTTCCTGCACCTCAATAACGAGGTTTCACCTATGTCTTATAGGTAAAACAGCCTGTATTTACAGGGTTTTTTGAATGATACTCTCGCCATTGTCGGCAGTAAAAGTGCTGCCAAATATCAACTGGGGGAACAATGCCAAGAATTGCGGATGTTTACTATTACGAGCCAGAAGTAGGTCAAGTCATGGGAATGTTGGGTCATTTTGCCGAAGCAAAGGCACTCCTGATCAAAGCGGGGGCAGCCGATGTTGTGGTTGCTCAGTCACAAGGCGGTACTAGCCCAGGAACTTTTGTCTTTCAAGTGCAGTATGAAAGTGGTGCCACATTTGGTGCAACAATCGATGGGTTGACCACAAATCAAGCCTGGATGGAATTTTGGGCACGTATCTCGGAGAACCCTTCTGCAACACTCGTGCGACATGAGATGTTTACAGGCGTCGATATTTAGTCGTTAGTTCTCGGCGAGCTTTCACCTACCTCACAGCAGACGCATTCTGCTAAAAATAAGGGGTAGGTGAAAGCCGTTCACGAGGGGGAAACAGCGTGGCATCGTATCCGAAGTATCAGAATCACGAGATCAGCCCAATGAAGTGCCCCGTGAACTTAGAAGATGTCGATCTTTTTGGTCAAGGTGCTCAAGAGCACTGGTATGAGGCCTATGAAATTCTGCATCGCGAGTCGCCGGTGTATCGCATTGAGGGTGGCGGCATCACGCCAGGAACCGATGCTTACGTACTCACGAAGCACGCCGATATTGCCATGGTGGTGAAAGACCCTGTGCGCTATATCAACCTCACGCAACAACGCATCATCGATTTTGCAGCACAAGGCCTGAGTGCTGAAGACATGTTCAAGACGTATCGCTCGTTAATGCAGGCGTCGATGGTGGCCCTTCGCCCCACCCAAGAGTTGTATATCAAGCATCGCAAAGAACTCACCGACCCTTGGGTTGGTACCGGCGCAACACGGCACCGCGAGATGATTACGAAACACGCAAATGATCTCATTGATGAATGGATCAACGATGGTTCGGTGGAGTTTGTGAGCCGTTTCGCTCGACCACTCCCGCAGCGTGTGTTTGCCAGCATCTTGGGCTTCCCGCAATCCGATATCCCGCAGCTTGCTGAGTGGGGCGATGCTGTAGTTACACCTTTTGTTCATGGCACAGGGTTAAAGCACGAACTCACTCCAGAGCAAACCAAAACTATGTTGAAGCGTCTTGAAGGTTTTCAGGACTACATCTATGAGCACGTACGTGCCAAGCGACTCGACCCGCAAGACGACATGGTGAGCTTTCTCTGCGAAGTTCACTACGAAGCGCTCGACCGCAAGCTCACCGACTTGGAAATTGCCGGCATCGTTCACGCAATGATTCTTGGTGGTCTTGAAACAACGCAATACGCGCTTGAAGAACAAGCTCAATTGCTGTGCGAAACCCCTGGACTTTTTGAACAACTGCGTAACGACCGTACGAAGGTTCGCGCATTCACAGAAGAAAGTATGCGGATGCGCTCGCCAACGCATGGCTTGTCGACTCGCATGACTTCACAAGACGAAGTGTTCCAAGGCGTGAAGGTTCCTGCAGGTTCATTGCTTCACCTACGCTTTGCTGCGGCAAATGTTGATGAAGAAGAATTCCCATGCCCATTTGATCTTGAGCTTGAGCGCCAAGGTGGCGTCACTCGACACCTCACATTTTCAGCCGGACCGCGTGTCTGCCCTGGTGCAAACCTCTCACGCATTGAGCAGCAAATCGCGTGGAACGTGCTGTTTGACCGTGTTAAAGATATTTCTTTTGCCGATGACAATACGTTTATGCATCAGCCCGGAATCATGTTGGGCACGCTAAAAGTAAATCTGAACTTTGTTCAGGCATAAGTAAAAAAACTGTACGATGCTCAGGATGAAATCATCTAACAGGCGCACTCTGAGGAAACTGATTCGGGCCCTTCCCCCTGTTACTTTTGCTGCCGTTGCACTCATCGCTTGGTTCAGTCCCGCGCCTCAAACACAAGCAAGCCCGTCATCGCCAACTTCTGGGCCCCCATCGACGTTTGCTCCCACTCCGTCGGTGCCTTCTGGTCCGATTACGAATTTTCCTTCGTCGACGACTGGTGTTAGTTCGTCGGTGCCTTCTGGTCCGATTACGAATTTTCCTTCGTCGACGACTGGTGTTAGTTCGTCGGTGCCTTCTGGTCCGATTACG
>JAURNB010000121.1 GCA_030830415.1 Acidimicrobiales bacterium
AGTTGGGCTCACATGGAAATAGCGCGGCAATTTGAAGTCGGCGAGTTGTGCCTTGCATCGCGCAAGAACATCTTCAGCTTTCACTTCTGCACCACCTGTGAATACCACTACTGCCGGAGCCTCACCCCACTTTTCATGTGGCACACCAATCACAGCGACTTCAATAATTCCGGGCATACCTGCAAGCACACGTTCAATTTCTGCGGGGTATACATTGAGCCCGCCAGAGATGAGCATGTCTTTCTTGCGGTCTACCACGTAGAGGTAACCCTCTTCATCAACGCGGCCAAGGTCGCCGGTGTGTAACCAACCACCGCGTAGCGCAGCAATAGATGCCTCGGGGTTGTTCCAATAGCCCGCCATTACATGAGGGCCAGACAGCAGAATTTCACCTACTTCTCCCACAGGAACTTCGTTGTCGTCATCGTCGGCAATTTTCAGACCGCCATGAATAATAGGAATGCCTGCAGAACCCACTTTGCGCAATGCATCGGCGTTTGGCAACACCGTGCCGGCAGCAGACGACTCGGTGAGGCTAAACATTTGCAGCATTGGAATGCCACGTGCTTGTACTGCTTTCAACAATGTTGGTGGCACTGGCGCACCACCTGAACATGCAATGCGCCACGAGGAAAGATCTGCTGTGGCAAAGCGAGGGTGGTCAACTACCTGTTGGTGAATCACTGGAACTGCCATGAGTGCAGTTGCGCCTTCTTGTTCAAAGAGGTCAAAAATGCGATCGGTGTCGACCATTGGTTCCAGCAACAACGTGCCGCCCGACCAATAGGTGAATAAGCACAGTGCTAAGCCACCAGTAAATGCAAGTGGGAAGGGCAAGATGAGTTTGTCTTTCGGCGTGAGTTCAAGTGCTTGTGCCCAACTCTGTGATGCCGCGTTAAACGAACCGTGCGTGAGCACTGCACCTTTGGGGTCACCTGTAGTGCCGCTGGTGTAGCAAATAAAAGATGGTTCGGAATCAAGCGTGTCGGCAATGCCCGCACTTGCGCCGCTCACAAACAACTGCCCTAGCTCTTCCACGCGAATCACAGGGCATGAGCCAAAGACTTCCGTTGTAGCAGGCGCTAATGCTTCATTAGTGAAAAGCAACTTGCAGCCAGCGTCGGAAACAACGTAGGCAACTTCTGGTGCCGTGAAGCGCGTATTAATAGGAACAATGACAGCGCCAATTTTCCAAGCGGCAACACTGAGTTCAATCCATTCCAAACAGTTCGTGAGCAACAACCCCATACGGTCGCCACGACCAATGCCGCGTTCAACAAGGCCCGCCGCTAATTCATTTGTGTGTGTATCAAGTTCGCGCCATGAAGTAGAAACGCCGCCAAACTTGATTGCAATGTCATTTGGTCGCCAACGCGCCCAGTACTCACCAATTTTTGCCAAGTTCATATGTGATACCCCCACAAAAAGGTAGCCGTATGGTTCCACCCCTATCGTATTGGCATGTCTTTGCCCACATTTCTCACCGTTTCAGGCTCTTTGCGCGCAGGAAGCTTCAATACAGCCATCCTTGAGCACTTTGCCCAGTTCGCTAGCGCCAAGGCCAACGTGGTGCGCACCGATGCTGTTGGCCAGTTGCCTCTCTATAACCAAGACCTCGACACCGACACGCCACCCGCAGTAGTAGCTGCAGCTCGCGCAGAAATTGCGGCGAGCGACTGTGTTGTTGTGGCCACACCTGAATACAACTACGGCATCCCAGGCCCGCTGAAGAACTGGTTCGACTGGATGAGCCGCCCGTACGGTGCACATGTATTTTTAGGAAAGAAGGTTTTCATTATTGGTTCAGCGCCATCTCCACGAGGTGGAAAAAATGCTGTGGAGTACCTCCGCCTTGGCTTCACTGCTATTCAAGCTGTGGTGGTTGGTGACGAGGTTCTGCTACCCAACATTCATGAAACATTGAATGCAACAAAGTCAGGCGATGATGCAACGCTCACAACCCTCTTCGCTCACATTCTGGAGAGTTGCCAGTAATAGTCGCTAGGCGAGTACTACTACCTTGGTTCCCATTTCTACCCAGTTAAAGAGGAACTCTGCATCGCGCGATGCCATACGAATACATCCACCGCTTTGAAACGTGCCAAGTTGTTCTTCTGTTTGCATCAGACCCTTTACATTGCAGTGGCCGCCGGTCCACGCACACGTTGGAATTTCATGGAATGCAATGGTGTTTTTCCCATTGGGGCTAATTGCGAAACGAGTTGACCACTTCATTTTAATTTCAGGGAAAAAGATGCTCTGCGAAAATTCGCTCTTGCTAAATACTTTGTAAGTTTTTGGCTTTGGCACAAGCTTTTTGCCCGACACGGGAACCGATAAAGCAACAGTTCCATCTTCTTCAATAATCCAGACCCAGTTGTCCATGTTCGCGTAAACGATGCGCCTACCTGTGCCCGACTTTTCTGGCACTGGACGCGGGTTCTCGCGGGAATAGACCACCACTGTGGTGGTGGTTGGCCCAGGGACAGTTGTCGTGGTGGTTTCGGGAATAGTGGTGACCGGAATCGTTGTGGTTGTTGGAGCAACGGTTGTCGATGTGGTTGATGTAGCAGATGCACTGTTTGATGTTTCACCAAAAGCAGCAAAGGCGATAACCCCGATAGAAATAAAGACAACAGCAACTGCTGCCAGTAATTTCACGAGTGTCTTTATCTTCACACTTTCACAGTAGCAATGCTCGAGTACTGAAACTTGGAACTACTTTGGTAAGTAGACACTTTTCTTTGTTGGTACTTCACCATTGGCTACTGCCACAAGGCCATCTTCGCTCAACTTAATGAGATGCGCATAAACACTTCGGCCCGCAGCCTTGTGCAGTTGCTTGTGTACATCGGCATAAAGCACTTCCACCATTTTCTTAATGGTGCTTACACCCGCGTGCACTTGTGCCAGTACTTGTGCTTCACGCTCTTCACGATGCTCCAAATACGCCTGCAAAAAGGGCTGTGGGTTGGTAATGGGGTTTCCATGTGTAGGCCACAACACTTTGTCGTTACGTAATTGCAATTTGCGCACTGAGGCAAAATAGTCACGCATATTTCCATCGGGTGGGGTCACCACAGTTGTGCTCCACCCCATAATGTGATCGCCCGTAAAGAGCGCTTCTTCAGCATCGAGAGCAATACACAAATGATTTGAAGTATGACCAGGAGTGTGCAGCCCCGTTAATGACCAATTACCCACCGTGAGAAACTTCTCGCCGTCTTTCACCGCCACATCGGGAACAAATGCGGTGTCGACATGTTCGCGTACATCTGTTTCTGAACCCGATGCATCGACAACATCTTTTTCATCTTCATCGTCTTCATCATCAGCAGCCACTTCATAATGAGGGTGTGGGCCAAATGCGTAAGTTGGTGCACCGTAAGTTTCTTTCATCCACTGTGCAAGAGGCGAATGATCGCCGTGACAATGTGTGGCCACAATGCCCACCACACGTTCACCGCGCAGTGCATTTTCTAGTGCAGTTCGATGAGACTCAAGAATGGGGCCCGGGTCAATGACTACAACATCACCTTGACCAACGATGTAAGTGCCCGTACCGCGATAAGTGAATTTTGATGGGTTATTTGCAATCACCCGCCGAATGAGTGGCGATACTTGCTCACTAGACCCGTACTCAACATTTTCTAGAGCAGGCACAAAGGGTATGGGCATTGCTAACTGCGATTCTTCTTTGCGCGCCTCGTACGTGCTTTCACTGGCACAACATAAGTAAGTGGGCTTTCAATGACTGCGTGGCGTGTTCCCCACTCACTAGCAATTGCCTGAATCATTGCGGCTCCGGGCAACGCAAGCACGGCGCCTACCGGCCCCAGCACCGCCGCACCAGCAATTGCAGAACCAAATGCAAGTGCTGGATGTAGTTCCATGGTGCGAGCAGTAATACGTGGTGAGAAGAGATAGTTCTCTACTTGCTGATAAACCAAGATGAATCCAACAACGAACAATGCTGAAGCTGGATGATTCACAAAACTCAGTACCACAGGGAGCACACCTGCAACATACGTTCCTACTACTGGAAGGAACTGTGACACCACGCCCACCCACAAAGCCATTGCAATAGGTGCTGGCGTACCTATTGCTTGGAATGCAATCCAGTGGAAAAAGCTTGAGAGCAATGCAAGCAATGCCCGCGAATACAAGTAACCGCCAGTTTTATTGACGGCAATTTCCCAACCCGCAAGCACCCGGCGTTGCCGATCGGGCGCTAGTCGCGAACACAAAGCGCGACGCAACTTCGGACCATCAGCAACGATGTAATAGGTAAAGAGCAAAACAGAAAATACTTGCAAGAGAGCACCAAGTGCTTGTACCGACAGGGTAATTACTTTGTCTTGCTGTGAATCAATAAATTTCTGTACTGGCCCATTGGGGTCTGAAATTTTGTCGTTTACTTCCTGCGGATCAATTTTTGCGTTGAACGTGTCGTTGATAAAAGACACCGACTCATTCACGTATTTTTCACTGTTTTGCAAAAGGTCGGCCATCTGACTAGCAACAAGCGTTCCAAACAGTGCAAGAAATGCCGAGCTCAGCACCACAACACTGAGCACGATGCCAATGGTGGCTCGACCGCGTTTCCATCCGCGTGCTTCTAATTTGTTCACGCCCGGTTCAATGGCAAACGCCAAGAAAAGAGAGATGAGCAACAAGATAAAGAGGTTTGTGAGTCGGTTAATGGAATGGCGTGTTGCCACCATCACGAGGAACCCCACCCAGAAAATGACAGCGGCTCGAATGAGCCATCGCGTAGAGCCCACGCGGTTTTTATCGGACTGGGGTATGTTTTCTTCACCTGGAGACGACATAAGTGAAGCGTACGCTGTCAAGATAAGCCCATGGCATCCATTGAGCTCACCGAATGCATTGAATCGGTACGTCAACTCATTGCGAACAATATTCGCGAGCGCGTGGTGGGCCCCGATAGTGCCACCAAGGCTCAAGACCTCATGTCTGCCCCCGGCCCGCGCTGGTTCACCCCCGATCGCCCCATCTATCGCGTTCATGGCGATGCCTCAATGTTCATTGGTGGCTTGCGGGCAGTGCTCTTTCAGTCGCTGCACCCCCTTGCTATGGCAGGGGTGGCTATCCATTCCGATTACAAAGCCGACCCGTGGGGTCGTCTGCAGCGCACCGCCGACTTTTTAGCTGCCACCAGTTTTGGAACAGCGGACGTGGCTCAGGCTGCTGTCAACCGCGTGCTTGCCGTCCACGAACGTGTCACTGGAGTGGCCTCCGACGGCCGGGCATATTCCGCAAATGACCCACACCTCTTGTTATGGGTCCATGTTGCCGAAGTCGACAGTTTTCTCTCCGCCTACCAGCGCTATGGGGTAACCACTCTCGACCAAAAAGATCGTGATGGATACGTGGCCGACATGTCGGTCATTGCCAGCGCACTTGGCGTACCCAACCCGCCAACAACTGAAGCCGAACTACGCAAACAACTTGCCGAATTTCGCAGTGAATTGAAATCAACAAAAGAGGCTCGCGATGCAGCGCGATACCTCATTATTCAACCACCCCTCGAGTTTCCCGCTCGCGCTGCGTACTCACTCATCGCTGCTGCAGCAGTGTCGCTTCTTCCTGCATGGTCGCGCTTTCCACTGCGACTGCCGTATCTTCCACTCACGGAACATGTAGTAGCTCAGCCATTAGGCGATGTGATTACACGCACATTTCGCTGGGCAATTGATGGCGACTTAACTGCGCCCACTACTGCATCGTAAAGAGCCTGTGCATAAGGGTCGTGCGCGGCCGTATCTTCTGGGTGCCATTGCACTGCAAGTAACCAACTCGTGTTGTGTTCTACTGCTTCAATGAAACCATCACTCGACCACGCAACTGCAGTGAGCCCTGCGCCAAGTTCATCAATTGCTTGATGATGAAATGATGCAACATCAATATTGGTTGCACCAACAACACGATGCACTTGTGAACCTTCAGCAATACGCACGGAATGAATGGCGAACTCATCACCATCGGGAAAGTTCACTGGTTTGTGTGCAACCGTGGTGTCGTCGTCAATGTGTTGATGCAATGTTCCACCTAATGCCACATTGACCAATTGAATTCCTCTACAGACCGCAAGAACTGGTTTATTCAGCAACATCGCTGCGCGCAATAAAGAGATTTCAAAGTGATCTTGTAAAGCGTTCACACCGTAAGTACGCGAGTGGGGCTCGTGCCCATATAACGCTGGGTCAACATCGGGCCCGCCGATGAGCAACAGTGCATCACAGGTACTCATTACTTCTTGTGCAGCATCTGCAGTTAATTGACGTGGAGTAACAACAAATGGCTCGCCACCCGCACGAAGAAGTGCATCTAAATAACGTTGCCCAGCAAAGGTCACTGCATCGCGAGAAACTTTCCCCGCACTTGCCGTGCGACCCGCAACTGCAACGAGCGGTGCCACGAATTAGTCGGCGACGGTAATGGTGACCGAGTTGATGACCACATCGGTTTTTGGACGATCGCCAGAACCGGTTGCAACTTTTTGCATTGCATCAACAACTTCGAGACCTTTAACAACTTGGCCGAACAATGCATACGCTGGCGGCAAGCGGCAGCCGTCGGGTCCAGAAATAATGAAGAACTGTGAACCATTGGTGTTTGGCCCAGCGTTCGCCATTGCGAATGAGCCCACTTGGTACTGGCCAACTGAAGGAAGTTCGTCTTCAAAGCGATAACCAGGGCCACCGGTGCCGGTACCTGTTGGGTCGCCACCTTGGCAGACAAAACCGTTGATG
>JAURNB010000122.1 GCA_030830415.1 Acidimicrobiales bacterium
GCGATCGCCACTGCGTTTGACCACCATGAGCACCACTTCTTCCAGGCGTTCACGGGTACTAAAGCGATAGTTGCACTCGGGGCACTGGCGCCGACGGCGAATGGCTGTGCCCTCTTCTGCTGCACGTGAATCGACCACCTTGGTGTCGTCGTGAGAGCAAATGGGGCAACGCATGTAGTCAACAGTAGTTGCCACACCCGTGAAAATGCGGGAAAGGGGCAGATTTATACACCACCCCAACATGTGTCACTTAAGGAATGCGAATGACTTGACCAGGAAAGATTTGGTCGCCATTGAGATGTACGAGTTCGTCGACCATTGCTGTGACATTGCCATTGGGCACGAGGCGATGAGCAATGCCCCACAAGGTGTCGCCAGGAGCAACGGTGAGCGTGTGCGGTGTAGAAATACCTTCTGGCGTGGACTTTTCAGCTACTGCTCCGCTGGTGAAGAATGCGCCACCAAGGACACATGCCACGGCTGCCACCAAGACCACACGACGGCGGAAATAGGTTGCATACGAACGACGGGCAGTAGTGCGAAACGATGGATGGGAGTGAAGTGCAATGGCCATGGGAGTGCCTTTCTGAACGGATTGTGGGGACTGGGCGGGGGTAAGACTTTTCAACATGAAACCAGTATGACGAACGGGTGTTCGCTACCTGTTCGGTTAACGTAGCGAACGCCTGTTCGTATGTCAAGGGTTAGTACGAACAAATGTTTGACTTTGGGGGCGAACACCCGTACGCTGGGCCCATGACCGAAGCTCTCACCGCCCGCCAACGCGCCATTTTGGAATTCATCGACACCAACATGCGAGACCGTGGTTACCCACCTTCCGTGCGGGAAATCGCTGAAGCAGTGGGTCTCAGCAGCCCCGCCACCGTCCATACGCATCTCGGCACCTTGCAGAAGTTGGGCTATCTCGTGCGCGACCCGTCAAAACCACGTGCCCTCGAAGTGCGTTTCGACTCAGGTATCGGTGTGGCCATGGAACGCGGTCAGGCGCGCCACGTGCCCCTGGTGGGCGATGTAGCAGCCGGAACCAACGTGTTAGCTACACAAAATATTGAAGAGCTCATTCCCCTCCCCGTCGACTTCACGGGCGAAGGTGAACTCTTCATGTTGCGCGTGCGCGGCGACAGCATGATCGATGCGGGCATTCTCGATGGCGACTTTGTTGTTGCTCGTCAGGAATCAGAACCACGCAATGGCGACATTGTGGTGGCTGGCATTCCCGGAGACGAAGCCACTATCAAGACCTACAAGCGCAGTGGTTCCACCATCACTCTTCTTCCTGCAAACCCCACCATGGAACCCATGGTCTTTTCCGCAGCCGATGTTGTGGTGTTCGGAAAAATTGTCACCGTAATGCGCAAGTTATAAAACGCTTGCTGTTAACGAACACCTAAGCGTTGCGCAAGCAATTCAATTTTGTCGTCGGGCTGTACTACTGCAACACGAACGTTGTTGGCACCGCCCGCACCGTAGAAATCTCCAGGGCTCACTAATGCTCCACCTTCGCGTGCGAGTCTTTCGGCAAATGCCCAACCATCTTGCGCATCGAACCACAAGTAAAAACCACCGCTTGGCATGGCAATAGAAATGCCCGACCACTGTTGCAAAATACTCGCCGTGCGCTCTAAGCGATGTAAATACACATCGCGCTGTACGCGCACATGTTCATCGTCGTTCAATGCCGCAACACCTGCAGCTTGTGCTGGCCCTGGAACCATCATGCCCACGTGCTTGCGCACTTCTTTCAGGTAATTCACGATGTCGGGGTCGCCTGCATAAAAACCCACGCGGACTCCGGCAAGGTTTGAACGCTTGGAAAGTGAGTGCACAACCACTACTCCGTTAGCGCCATGTTGAAGTGCCGACTGCGCCGCAGTTGACCAAGTGAATTCGGCGTAGCACTCGTCGCTAAACACGGGAATACCTTTGGCGCGACCCCACTGCACTGCAGCGCCCAAGTCGTCGAGTGCGCCGGTTGGGTTGCTGGGGCTATTGACCCACAACATGAGCCCACGTTGCGCATCGTCTGCGCTAATGGCCGACATATTCATAGTGCCATTCGCATTCATGGGTACGGCAACTGCACGGCAGTTGGCCAAAATGGCACCCATCTCGTAGGTGGGGTATGCAACTGCCGGATAGAACACCGTGTCTTTTTCTGGAGTGCGCAAACGCATGTACTGCGGAGTGGTTGCAACAAACTCTTTGGTGCCGATACACGCAGCAATGTCGTTTGGTGAAATATCAATTGCGAAACGTCGTGTCATCCACGCACTTGCGGCCTTGCGCAATGCTTCGCTGCCGATACTTGCCGGATACCCGCGTTCACTATTTGACGACGACAACGCTGCCACAACAGAAGCAAGTGGCGGGTCACATGGTGTGCCAATAGACAAGTCGATGAGACCACCCTCGAAAGCGCGACCCAATGCAGCAAATGCATCGAGGCGATCGTACGGATACGGAGGAGGAACAAAGCCTGAAGAACTCATACGCCTCTACTCTGCTGTACTCGCGGGCGTTGCTGCAACATCATTGTGAATATTTGTTGCCACCACATAGGGACGCAACCGGCCTACCGACGCATCGCCAAGGCGAGCACGTACACGAGCACCCGTTTCTTCATGGGCTGTTGACACCACTTCACCTTCGCGATGCACCATTGCTAATGCTTCACCGTGGTCGTAAGGAATGAAGAGTTCCACCACCACCGACAGGGCACGAATGCGGTCGCTCAGTACGCGTAAGAGGTCGTCGATGCCTTCACCAGTAACTCCGGAAACGGCAACTGAACCACGATGTGCGGCAACAAGTTCACGCACTGCTTCGGGGGCGAGGTCGGCTTTGTTGAAGACCAACAATTCAGGAACACGGCTTCCACCAATTTGTTCGAGCACCTCATGCACTGCACGAATTTGCCCTTCTGGGTCGATGGCACTGCCATCAACCACATGAACGAGATAATCGGCCTCGCTGGCCACTTCCAATGTGCTCTTAAAGGCCTCTATGAGCCCGTGTGGCAGCCTGCGCACAAAACCCACCGTGTCGGTGAGCAACACGGGCTCTCCACCAGGCAACGACAAGCGCCGCGTGGTGGGATCGAGCGTGGCAAAGAGGCGATCTTGCACTAACACTCCCGATGCGGTGAGCGCATTGAGCAATGTTGACTTGCCAGCGTTGGTGTAACCCACGATGGTGACCGACGACAGCCCGCTACGGTCTCGGCTCTTACGCTGCTCGAGGCGCGTGCGACCAAGGTTCTTTAACTCACCTTCCAATTTGGTGATGCGCTTCATGATGCGACGACGGTCGACTTCAAGTTGAGTTTCACCCGGGCCACGCGTACCAATACCGCCGCCCTGCTGGCTGAGTGCTCCAGAAATTCCCCGCCGCAAACGCGGCAAGCGGTAACGCGACATTGCCAACTCCACTTGCGCCTTACCTTCAAGCGTGTGCGCGTTTTGAGCAAAAATATCGAGAATGACTGCAGTGCGGTCAAGTGCGGTACGGCCCAATAACTTTTCTAAGTTGTACTGCTGCGCTGGTGACAACTCGTTATCGAACACCACGGTGTCGGCATCGACCTCTAAGCACAGCGCTTTCAACTCTTCTGCTTTGCCTTTACCAATAAACCAAGCGGTATCGGGTGCATCACGCTTTTGCGTTAACCGCCCCACTTCATCGGCGCCTGCAGTGTCGACAAGTAGAGCTAATTCGTCGAGGCTTTCATCGGTTTCTTCTTCAGTATGCAAAGGAAGCGTGACACCCACAAGAACAATGCGCTCACGAAAAGAACGATCGATGAGCGTCTGACCAAGGGCCTCCTGATACGGATTGCTCATGAATTACTTTGCATATGTTGAGCGCACTTCACACATGAAAAACCACGTTGGCTATGAAAACAGATGGTCCGATGAGAGTTGCTTGCGACGTAGTGGCATCAATACGTACGCGCGCATCGCCGCCATCCATATGCACGAGCACTTCAGGTACTGAAGCAGGAACAAAGCCCCAGGCCTTTGCAGCAACAGCACTGGCACAGGCCCCGGAACCACAGGCAAGCGTGATGCCAGAACCGCGTTCATGCACGCGCATCGTGACGGCATGGGCTTCAGGGCCTGGTGCAACAA
>JAURNB010000123.1 GCA_030830415.1 Acidimicrobiales bacterium
CGAGTCGTAGTAGTGCAACACCTGAATGTCGGAATGGAAGAGTTCGCCTATTCCATGCCCGATAAATGCGCGAATAACACCCATTCTGTGCAGTTTGGCGTGTGTTTCAATTGCTTTACCAATGTCGCTAATGGGGCGGCCAGGAACAACTGCCTCAATGCCTTTCCACATGCACTCTTCGGCAACACGTGTGAGAAGTTTGCTCTCTTCATCAACTTCGCCAACAAAAAAAGTTGCGTTGGTGTCGCCATGTACACCATTCACGTAACACGTGACGTCGAGGTTGATGATGTCGCCATCGTTCACAACAGTGGAGTCGGGAATACCGTGGCAGATGACTTCATTCAAACTCGTGCACACACTCTTGGGGTAATGGTGATAGTTCAGTGGGCTGGGGTACGCGCCGCGCTTGATGGTTTCTGCGTGCACAAATACATCGATGTCATTTGTGGTCATGCCGGGCTTCACAAAGTCACCAGCTAATTTCAAAATTTCTGCGGCCATGTCGCAGGCGTAACGCATGCGTTCAATGACCTCGGGCGACTTCACGCGAGCTTCCTCTGTGCGCGGCACTTCACCAGTGTCGGCGTACGGCGGTTTTGCAATGCCGGCTGGCACTGTTCGCATGGGGCTTACCACGCCGGGAAGGATCTTTCCCTCGAGGGGTTTATGGCAACGCTTGTACTTGCGCCCACTGCCACACCAGCACGGGTCGCTTGCCACAGGCAGCACGGCGGGAGGGGTCTGATTGCTCATAACGCCCCAAGGCTATTGGGAATCAGAGGGGGTATTGCATTTTTTCTATTGCCGTGTTCAGATACCAACTTCACACATAGGGGGTGTGGCTACACAAGACACATTCAGGGGAAGGACAGCCGTGGACGAACGGTTTGTGATGGATTCTCCTGGTGGGTCTCGGGAAGCATTGGCTGAGCGCCGCTCTGCACTCTCTCGTGATCTGCTGGGAACTCATGGTGAAGGCGCTCGCGCGTCACGATCAGTATTGCGGCGAAAGCCTGCCTCGGGTTCGCAACAACAAACTCGTAGTCAACCTCCAGTACGAAAGAAGCAACGCATACCCGAACTTGCCATCGGCGTCACGTTGGTGGTTGGTGGAGCACTTGGTGCTGCATGGCTTCATGGGAATGGCAATCAACAGGTCACTGTTGTCGCGTCATCTCAGGCATTAGATGTTGGGCATGTCATTACTGCAAATGATCTTGTGGCTCAAAACATCTCTTCTGAAGTTGCTCGATATTTTGTGCCCGCTGCAGAGGCCAAAAATTTACTGGGCAGAACATTGAGTGCTGCAGTCGGATCAAGCGAACCCATCAGTGAAAAATTTCTCTTAACAGATCGCCCATTGATGGCTGATGAAATACTTGTACCTCTCAAACTCAATAGCGGAGATTTTCCACCCGATTTGTATCCCGGAAATATTGTTCGCATTGCACTCACACCCGACCCCAGCCTCTCAACAAAAATAGAAACCGAGGCCTACAAGAACTCGGTGGAAGTTTGGTCGTTGCATCCGCCAACAGATCTTGAAACGAATTACGTCGTAACGTTAAGAGCGAAGCAAGATTTGCTGCTTCCCGCGGCCTCAGCGGGGAAAGTGAAGTTGGTGGTGGTGGGCAAATGAGCCTTTCACGACACACAAACATTGATGTCTTACCCACGCGATCAGAAGCACAGGCAGAGCTGGTACGGCAACTTACAAAAAAAGTGCGCGATGCACTTGCTCAACACCGCGTCGCTTTAAGAAACTCACATCGCAGCGAACCCGATATTGCAGATGAAATTTCTCTCGCCAGGCGGGTAGTTGCCGCGGAAAGAGAAAAGGAAGTTTTTGAGGGTGCCATTGGGTTAGAGCTTTCCTTCGAAGAGTTTGATCTTGCAGGAGAAAGTGTGATCGCGGGAGTTTTGGGTCTTGGCCGTTTACAGCCACTCCTGGAAGATGCTGATATCTCAGACATACATATTCGCGGTGCATCCCCAGTATGGGTGAAGCGTCGCGACGGCTCGCGAATCTGTGTTGAACCAATCGTCGACAGTGACGAAGAACTTATTGAACTCATTCGACGTGCTGCCACAAGGTTTGTGCGCAATGAGCAGCGTTTCGATGCCGCAAACCCTGAACTAAATTTGCAACTTCCTGATGGGTCTCGGTTGTTTGCGACAATGGCAGTGTCTCAGCACCCCAGCTTGATTATTCGGCGGCATCGTTTTGAGATTTCATCATTATTGGAGTTAGAAGATCGTGGTTTATGCAACGGTCAGGTGAGGAGTTTCCTTGCTGCGGCTGTTCGCGCGCGCCGCAATATTGTGATTGCCGGCGGTACTGGTTCTGGAAAAACAACTCTGTTGCGAGCGCTGCTCAATGAAGTTCCGCGTGAAGAACGAATCGTCACCATTGAAGATGCCTACGAACTAGGAATCGAAAGATTCGCAGACCTGCACCCAGATCATGATGCTCTGCAATCGCGTGCGGCAAACATTGAAGGACGAGGTGAAGTCACGATGGCCGACCTCACGCGAATGGCATTACGTATGGACCCCGACAGGGTCATCGTGGGTGAAGTAAGAGGGGCTGAAGCATTTCCCATGCTGATGGCGATGAGCCAGGGGAATAATGGGTCGATGTGCACGATGCACGCCGATGGAACGAAATCAGTGTTCCCCAAACTTGCTGCATACGTTTCGATGGCTTCCACTGGCCTCCCGGTTGACACGGTGAACTTATTAATGGGAAGCGCGGTGCATTTCGTGGTCTTCATATCTTTAGACAAAGGAGTTCGTCGCATTCGGTCGGTTCGTGAGGTGATTGATTCCGATGGCGTGCAAATTATCTCTAATGAGATTTTCAGACCTTCAGAATTTGGTGGATGTGAAACCGCGTATCCATTAAAAGAGTCGACGCGCATATTGCTAGAAGAGTTTGGATACAGCGATGTCTGAAATTGCAGCCATGGTATGTGGAGCTCTGGTTGGTCTCGGATTAGTTACTTTGAGGTCAAGCAGACACGGGAACCCGTTACCGAGAAAGTGGAGTCGCTCATCTGCACAATTAACCGGCGTACGCCCATTCGCATTGGGGCTAGCTGCTGGAACCATCATGTATTTGGCTACAAATTGGGCTTTGGCATCTGTGGGTTTCGCGGCAATGACATCTCTCGGGATCCTGGTTTCGGGAGGAACCAAAGTCTCACGAAATGATGAAGTCATTGCAGAGGCCGTGGCACTCTGGGCCGAACAACTCAGAGATACTCTCGCCGCCGCCCATGGGCTGCAGCAGACAATTATTGCAACAGCTCCACACGCACCTGAAGTACTCAAAAAATCAGTAGAACGATTAGCAGCCGATTTGCCCTACGGGTCAGTCAGCAGCAGTTTGCACCAGTTTGCCGACGAAGTGAATCACCCGAGTGCTGACTTTGTTGTTGCTGCACTTATTGCTGCAACAGAACATGAGGCGCGTGACGTTGGAATGCTGTTAGGCCATCTTGCAATGTGTTCACGCGAAGAGGCAAAAATGCATCAACGTGTATGGGTAAGTAGAGCACGCACACGAACAGCAGTGCGCATCATCATGACAACAGTGGTCGGGTTCATTAGTGCCTTGTTTGTCCTGAATAGACCATATCTATCGCCATACGGAACATCTTCAGGGCAATTAATACTGTGTGCAATTCTTTCGACATTTGTGATTGCAATGGTCCTGCTACAACATGGGTCACGAATACCTTTACCCGACCGATTTATTGCCAGTAAAAACGTGAACGAATTAGCACAGAGTGGGAGAGAGTCATGATCTTTCTCATTGGAGTGAGCATTGGTCTCGGAGTATTTCTGATTCTGAGAGAGACATTGTTCAATTCACAAAAGCAGTTATCCATTTTTCATTTCAGACTTCACCACTCTCACCTCACTCTTTCAAATAGAACGTCTGACCTCGTTATTACACGAACTGCTGAAGAGCAATTTGCACAACGAATACTTCGATCTGGATTGGTGGGAGGACTACTCGCTGTGTTTGTTGTGGTCTCACTGTCAGCAGCAGGGATTCGCATTCCCAGTTTCAGTGCAATTTTGCTCCTTCTTTGTGGTCCGGTTTTAGGGGTGATGAGCACGCATAAGAAACTAAAAAATACTGCAACTGAAGCGCGTAGGAGTTTTTCCTATGCACTGTCTAGCTATCTCGATTTGGTCAATGTTCTCCTAGCGGGGGGAGCAGGAAGTGAAACAGCATTAATTGCAGCAGCACAGACTGGAGACAACTGGGCCTTTGAGATGATTCGCACCGCACTAGAACGTGCCCGGGCCGAACGAATTACACAATGGGCAGCCTTAGGAGAGCTTGCAACATCAATAAATGTGAGTGATCTCACACGCGTGGCAGGAAGCATGCAGCTAGCTGGTGAGCAGGGTTCTCGGGTGCGAGCGTCACTAGCTGCTCAAGCCGATGCAGTTCGCAGCAGACAAATGAATGAAATCGAAGCTGCAGCTCAAAGCGCAACCGAACGGATGGGCGTACCCACAGTGCTCTTATTTATGGGCTTTATTGCCCTCCTTGGCTATCCGGCCCTCGAACTCGTCATGGGAAATATGTAAACAAAAAAATAAAGGAGAAAACAATGAAGGAATATTTCAACTACTACTGGATTCGCTTTACTGCATCGCGAGAGGCAGACACAGAGGCGGGCGAAGTGAGTGCAACAACCGTAGTAATGGCCGCAGCTCTGATTGCTCTAGCAATTGCCGTGGGGGCAACTATTACTTCACGTGTAAAAGACAAAGCCAACACTCTTAATCTCGGCTAAATACCAGTGGCTCATTTCAGAAAAGATCGCCGCTTCAAGCGGTGCTCTCATCTTGCTGGCGACGCAGATGAGGTGGGAGAAACTGTCGTTCAAGCAGTGCTCGTTGTTCCCGTTGTGCTGACCTTTTTGTGGCTGGCGCTACAAGCCACTGTCTTCATGCATGATGCGCATATGGCAAGTGCTGCAGCGAGCGAAGGAGCTGCTGTGGCATCGCGATTCGGCTCTTCTGAGATGGCTGGCAGAAATGCGGCGGTGCGCCTGCTTGCGGAACTAGGCGCTACCGCTGCATCTGCTCCAACTGTTATACGGCAGGGAAGTGATGTGATTGCCACTGTGTCGATTCGCGTACCACGCATCGCCCCCTTCTTCCCTGCGGTGGTGACGCGAACGGCACGTGAAGTGAGAGAGAAATACGTAACTGAAGAGGAGCGCAATAGATGAAAAAGAATCGCTTCGAAACTGGCAGTGCATCTGTGGAATTAGTCTTGCTGACTCCGCTTCTCATGATTCTCGTCTTATTGGTTGTATTGGCGGGAAGATCTGGTGAAGTGCTTTTACAGGTGAAGCATGCCGCAGATCAAGGGGCAAGAGCAGCATCAATCTCTGCGGTCAGCAAACAAACTGTTGAAGGACGAGGTGCGGCGTTGAAAGACCTCATTGCCACGGGAGTGTCGTGTAACAATCCCCGAATCAGTGTTGAACCACAATCACTGGGAACCACGCGATATGTGAAGGTGGCGGTCGAATGCGAGGTGAATCGCAAAGGGCTAGATCTCCTTGGGGTCGGAGCAAAAACCGTGCGAGCAGAATCCATAGAAGTACTCGATA
>JAURNB010000124.1 GCA_030830415.1 Acidimicrobiales bacterium
AAGGCGAGTTGTTCGGTAGAAATGTGTAGCAAGATCGCGGTTTCCTAAACCAAACCACGATTCTCCGGCAAGTGAATGTGCAGGGCGAACATCGGCAAAACGCACGAGGTTTTCCATGGTGACAAAAGTTTCATTGGCAAGGCCCCAACCGCGTTCAGGGTCAATTGATTCCGACACGGTGTAGGTAACAGTGTCGAGGTCGGGAGAAATAGACAAGCCATGCATCACGGTGTCGTCGCCGGTATTCACAATTGTCATGAGTTTGTTATGGGCAATGGCATGTTGAGCACCACGTAGGAAACGAGCTGCGCCCACTCCGCCAGAAACGACACAAATCATGGGTGATTGCTCCACATCATCCTCCTGAGCGTAGAGGCGCAACTGTTAGAGTCAACTTCCATATGGCACGCGCATTAATTACCGGAATTACAGGTCAAGACGGACAACACCTTGCGGAGTTCTTGCACTCCAAGGGATATGAAGTCTTTGGCATGATCAAGGGCCAGAACAACGCTCGTGCAGAACTCTTGCGTGACGAGTTCCCGTATGTTGAATTGTTATCGGGAGACCTCACCGACCTACCGAGCTTGGTCTCGACACTCGAACGCGCTCAACCCACCGAAATCTACAATCTGGGTGCAATTTCCTTTGTGCATTTCTCTTGGACCCAGGCAGAGCTCACGGCCAATACAACCGGTCTTGGCGTATTGCGCATGTTGGAAGCCATTCGCATGGTGGGTGGAGCCCAAAATAACCCGATGCGTTTTTACCAGGCCTCTTCTTCAGAAATGTTTGGCAAGGTGCGCGAAGTGCCACAAACAGAGCTCACGCCTTTCCACCCGCGATCGCCCTATGGCTGTGCAAAGGTGTTTGGCCACGACATCACCGTGAACTACCGCGAGAGCTATGGCATGTACGCATGCTCGGGCATTTTGTTTAACCACGAGGGTCCACGTCGTGGGCTCGAGTTCGTTACCCGCAAAATTTCCAATGCTGTTGCTCGCATCAAGTTGGGTGTGCAGCAAGATATTTCACTGGGCAACCTCGACGCCAAGCGCGACTGGGGCTACGCCGGCGACTACGTAAAAGCCATGTGGCTCATGTTGCAACAAGATGAGCCCGACGACTACGTAGTGGCGACCGGCGAAACCCACTCCATTGAAGAATTCCTCGAGTTGGCTTTTGCTGCGGTGGGCATTGATGATTGGCACCCGTACGTCACCCAAGACCCCAAGTTCTTTCGCCCCGCAGAAGTAGACCTGCTCATTGGTGACCCCACCAAAGCAAAAACAAAATTGGGTTGGACACCAGAAGTCGATTTCCCACATCTTGTGAAGATGATGGTGGAAAACGATCTGCGCATTGAAAGCGCAAAACTCAATCGTTAATGGTGGAGAGTGAGCTAGCCCTCAAGTGGGCGGTCGCTCATTGCTTCCATCATCGATTCCACATCGGGCGCATCGCCCGCAGCAATACGACTGCGTAGTGCGGTGGCAAATACGCATAGCGCGAGCGTCGAAGACACCACCGATGCAATTTCAATGCGTAAGAACAAGTCGTTGCTCGAGAGCCAGGTGGTGAGCACGAAACTGGTCATTCCAACCGTCCAACCCAATGCAACCCACTTGTGCCCGTGCAATGCAATGACCGCTTGTGCTGTGGCTAAAGCCATCATGTACAGCGCACTACCCAGGGCAAGCAGTGTGAGCGTTCGGCGGTCGAGGTCGCTTTGGTACACGGCTTTCAAGATGGGTGGGCCGGCAATTGCCGAACCGCCCACGCCAATGACTCCAATGGCGATGACTGCATAGGTGAGATGGCGAAAGGCCACACGAAATTCGGTGAGGTCGCCGTGTGCAGCAAGACGAGCAAGGCGCGGCAATAGTGCTGCCTGTATCGCCTGGAACAAAAAGAGTGGAACGCGGGCCAGCAATACGCCATTGCCAAATTTGGTGACAAGTTCAGATTCTGAACTATCGGCCAAAATGTTCATGCCAATAGGGCCGGCGTTCACCAATGCTGCAGCCATGATGGAGCCACCTAATAGCCACCCCAGGTTCGGAGTAATTTCCGACCACGATGCGGGTTCGCCGTCTTCAGTGCTGAGTGCTCCACGAAAATAGACAATGGCAACACCGAGAAGTGGGGCAAGAGCAACAACCATTGCGTAGGCGCCAATTACTTTCACGCCAATGAGCCACAACGCAATGCACCCGGCAATACGCGTAGCGCCGTCCATCCCCATCACAATGCCGTAGTCAACAAATTTCCCGGTACCAGAACAAATACCACGGGCCAGGTGAGCAGGTGCGTATCCCACAAAGGCCAAAATGAGTGCTGCTGTGACTAGCCAGTGGCCTTCAAAGAAATCTTTGGTGAGCCATGGGCTGCCAGCAAGAACAAGCGCACTCACTATTGCTGCAAGACCAATAGTGAGCGGAATGATTTTACGGACAACGGGTAGACCCCCTTGGCCAAGAGCACGCCGATGCGCGAGTGCACGGCCCACTTCTTGTTCAATGGGCATGAAAAAACCTGGTGCTAGGGCAAAGGTGGCAAACCACAATGCAACGATGGGCTTGAAATTTTCCTGGCCCAGTGCTTGTTGGCCAACTTTGAAAAATGCGTAACTTGCTACGCCGGCAACTAGAAGACCAATACCAACGGGAACTGTGCCTTCAGGAAGAGGAATTTTCTCGTCGAGAGTTCGCTTCTCGCTAGCACCGTTGTTATTCACGCACCTTGCAGGCTAGTGCTGTTAGTTGTTGCGCAGTGGTGAGCATTCGCTCAATTTGTTACAAAGAATCGTTGCAATGCCTTTTGCATGATCAGCAACTTCTGCAATATGTGTTGCGAGCTCGGGGTTTTCTGTTTGCAGCGTGGTCATTGCTTCACGACGGCGTACTTGAAGTTGTTGAAAAGCGAGTACTCCTGTGCCCACGGTGACATACAGGGCATCTTTGCCATATTCAGACACTTTTTCCGCAATGTGTGGTACATCAATTTCTGACAAATCGATGTCGACAACGGGTACTTTCCAGGAAGGAAGGCGAAAGTCGCTGGGAATGTTCACAAGGTGAGGATATCTGGCACTGCTAACTTTTGCAAGCACTTTGGGCAG
>JAURNB010000125.1 GCA_030830415.1 Acidimicrobiales bacterium
TCCGATCACCTGTGGCTCGACTTGCGCCAAGGTGGCCGAGCAGGTTTCGCTGCAGTTGTTGGAACCGAGGCCGGACACGATCACCCCGTTGCCTATTCTCAGGTGTCGCGCGGGAACGACAGTTGGAGCATCGATGTGGTGGTGCACCCACACCACCGTTACGACATGGCTGCCATTGGCCCCGAGATGATGAGTGCCACTCTCGACATCGTGCGACAAGAAGGTGGCGGTCATGTGCATTGGTGGGTCTTTGAACCCACCAGTATTCATTTCGACTTGGCAGAACACATGGGGCTTCAGCCTGGGCGCGAACTCATGCAAATGCGTCGCTCACTTCCGTTGCCCGACACCATTGCTCATTCTGAAACACCATTTCACACGCGTTCATTCGTACCCGGCGTCGACGAAGATGCGTGGTTGCGAGTGAACAATGCCGCATTTGCGAGCCACGCCGAACAGGGTGGCTGGAACGCCGACATATTGAAGTCGCGCATGATGGAACCTTGGTTCAACCCTGAAGGTTTTCGTATTCACGATATCGATGGCCATATGGCAGGTTTTTGCTGGACAAAAATGCACGACTCAGGCACGCACCTTATGGGCGAGATCTACGTCATTGCAGTTGACCCCACATTTGTTGGTCATGGCTTTGGATCACTTCTCACCATTGCCGGCTTGGAGTCGCTTGCTGCTCATGGAGCAACTGAAGCAATGCTCTATGTCGATTGCAATAACACCGCAGCGGTTGCGATGTATGAAAAACTTGGATTCACCCCTCGATACCGTGAACGCGCTTTTGTTGGCGACATTCACGAGAAAACGAAAGCATCATGACCACTTCCCCACTTTCGTTGTACGACGCCACACAAGAAGACATTGCTGCGCTCTTTCCCAATGAACCGAAATATCGAGTGGGTCAAATTTGGCAGGCGCTCTACGAAAAGTTGAAGCCGGTTGATGCCATCTCCAACATTTCCGCCAGCATGCGCCAACAGTTAGCCGAGGCATTCCCGGTTTCGCTGCAACTCCAAACAGAACAAGTCAACGCCGATGGCGACACGGTGAAGTTTCTTTTTCAACTGCGCAATGGTGGCCACCCCATTGAGACCGTGCTCATGCTCTATGCCGACCGCGCCACTGTGTGCGTCAGCACCCAAGCGGGCTGTGCAATGGGTTGTGGGTTTTGCGCCACCGGCCAAGCTGGCTTTACACGCCACCTCACCTCAGGTGAAATTGTTGAACAAGCAGTGCGTGCAGCTCAACGTGCTGCACACCTTGAACGCCGACTCAGCAACGTGGTGTTCATGGGTATGGGAGAACCTCTTGCCAATGAAGGCCCCGTGCGTGCCGCAGTAGAAAAAATTCATGGCGATATTGGCATTTCTGCTCGCCACCTCACTGTGAGCACCGTAGGAATTGTTCCTGGCATCAAGACCCTCAGCAAATGGCCACTTCCCGTGAACCTTGCCGTGTCACTGCATGCGGGGCGTAACGAACTGCGCGATGAGCTCGTACCGATTAACAAGCGCTACCCCTTAGAGATGCTGATGAAGGCATGCGAAGACTATTTGTATGCAAAAAATCGGCGCGTCACTTTTGAATGGGCACTCATTGCTGGAGTGAACGACACCGACCGCGATGCGGAAGAACTTGCCGAACTATGCAAGCAACTCACTCCATCGGCACACGTCAACCTCATTCCCTTAAACCCCACCCCGGGTTATCTCACCCAGGGCTCGTCGGGCAACCATGTACGCCAGTTTGCGAGCTGGCTTGAAGACATGGGCGTGAACGCCACTGTTCGTCGTAACCGCGGAACCGATATTGATGCTGCGTGTGGCCAGTTAGCCGCAGGGCAACACATTTCTCCGGTGGAAATTACTCGTCGCGAAGATATTTAGGGTTCGCTACACGAAGTTTTTCTTTCACTGAATTCATGACGAATTCTTCAACTTCAGCCTCTTGTGAAAGAAGCGCTCCGGTGCGAATTTTCTCGGCCAACTCAGCTTCACTGCTGCATTGAAACGCAGCCAGGCCAGCCGCATAGTTTTCATTTTGTACTTCGCCAAGTTCTAGTTCACGTTCCACCATGGCAAGAACATTCATTGCAACACGAGTGTGAAACTGCAAACGGCCTTCTACCTGAGGAAAGACATCGGTCTCGAGCCATTCACGCACCGACTCAACGAGTTGCTGGGCAGTTGGCGGGTCATGCAGTTCAGACACGTGTGGAGCCTTTCCCTTTTTTCAATTCACGAATGGCCAGCAATGCGTCGTACTCGTTTTCACATACACGGCGCCCAATTGCGGCAAGTTCATGGCTACGCACAGAGCCCGTGAGGTGATACGCCGCTTGCGAAATACACATGAGGCCCCACTTCACGGTGCCGAGCACTTCCCACCAACGCAATGTTTCTAGCGAGATGAATTCGCCCGATGCTTCACCGTATGCCTCGAGCAAGTCTTCATATGCGCCGATACCGCCAACAGGACCCGCGCCACCGAAGCGCCAGGCTCGCACGCACAACCAACCCAAGTCTTCTGCAGGGTCTCCAATATGGGCAAGCTCCCAATCGAGCACGGCTCGCAAACCCTCATTACCAATGATGAGATTTCCCATGCGAAAGTCGCCATGTACCAAACACCGACGACCTACTGGCGGACGATTTTCTTCAAGCCAACGAAATGCAATTTCGAATGCTGGGTGAGATTGTCCACAATCGCGCAGATGCTCTTGATAAAAAGCAATTTGATCGACATCTTCTAGGCCCTCGACAGCAGAACTCACACGATGCAGTTTTCCTAGCGCACTACCGAACTGTGCGGGGAGAGTTTTTCTTGCCGATGCATATTCATCGTCTCGCAAAATTTTGCGTGCAATGGTTTCACCCTCAAAAGCATTCACAATCATGAATTGAGTACCTACGGGGTTCTCACCAGAGATATCGCGAGAACTTGCAAGCACACGAGGAACCGGAACCCCCGCCGCATACGCGGCTTCAAGCACCCCTACCTCTACATGCATGTCACGCGGCGAGGTGAGACGTTGGCGCTGAATGATGTGCCGCTCAGAGCCAACCTGAAAGCTCCACGTTTCCCGCGATGCGCCACCGGTGAGGCGACGTAACTGCGAAATTCCGTCGAGCCCAGTAGCTGCGGTAATGGCCGACGATAACTCTTCGGGCGTCGAGGGGATACTTTCCACGATGCAACCTTATTACTCACCTCGAGTGATTACTGTGGCAGCGTGGCCACTGACTCTCACTTTGTGTTATCGCTTCGCAACATCGCCCTGCAGCGCGACAGCAACACCATATTGAACGATGTTTCGTGGGATATTGCCAAGGGCGAACACTGGGTGGTGCTTGGAGCCAATGGCTCTGGGAAAACCTCGCTCATGCTTATCGCTGCTCTGTACCTGCACCCCAGTGCCGGCGAGGTGGTTGTTGAAGGTGAACGCCTTGGCGATACCGGAGTACGCGAGTTACGCCAGCGCATTGCCTATAACTCGGCGGCATTTGCTAGCGAAATCCGACCGCAGTTGCGCGCTTACGAAGTGGTGATGACCGCCAAGAATGCTGCACTTGAAACGTGGTGGCACCAGTACGAGCCTGCCGACAAGGCGAAGGCAATTGAGTGCTTGAACCAACTTGGCGTGGGGCATCTTGCCGAACGTGAGATTTCTACCTTGTCTTCAGGTGAACAACAGCGCGTGTTTCTGGCACGCACGCGCATGAATGAGCCTTCACTGGTGTTACTCGACGAGCCCAGCGGCCGACTCGACCTTGGTGGTCGCGAACAACTTGTTCATGCCCTTGAAGAATCCATCACACAATCACCAAACATATCGACTGCACTCATTACTCATCATGTTGATGAAATACCACGCGGCATGACACACCTTCTTGCTCTCAAAGCAGGCAAGGTCATTGCCAAAGGCCCACTCGCCACCACGCTCTCAAGTGAACTACTGACCGAGTGTTTTTCTTGGCCACTCGAATTGCTCAAGCGACCAGATGGCAGGTTTAGCGCCCAGAGCGCGACACCAGCGCCATGAGGTTTTCTCGTCCGCTTTCAATGTGATCTACCAAGACTTTTTCCAGTAGGCCACCAGTCCACAGCGTGCCACCGTAAAACAACTCAACGCGCAAGGTAATTTCTTCACGGCTCTCTATGAGCACGCATGTCATACGCCACGGGGCATGTTCGCGACCATCTTTTTCACGCCTCTCAAACACAATGAGTTGAGGCGAATCGGTGGTGCGTTCCATGCGTAAACGCTTCGATCGCGCAAATGGCCCGAGTTTTGCCCGCAGTTCAACATCCCATGCACCTGGCCCAGCAGTTGTTGCCTTATGAACAAGAGGCATCCAGCGTTCATATTCGCCAAGATCCGACACAAACGGACGGATAGCCGTGAGTGAAGTTGGAGCAACAAGAGTGGCTTCAGTTTTCATACATGCATCACTTTTCGCGGCGATCTTTATTGCCAAAGGCACGGTCGAGTAGTCCAGGAGTTTTCTTTGGTTCATCGCCATCTAACATCGACACTTCAGCTTCGGCAACGAGTTGTGGAGACCAAGGAATGGCCCGAGTTTCTTCCATCAAAGGTTCATCTTCAATCGCAAGATCATCAACTGGCTCCTGACTTTCCTTTGCAAAAAGTTGCGGCTGCACTTTTGACGTCTTTCGTCGTATTCCACGCGAAGGTGTATCGCCACGAGCAACTTCACCAGCGGGGGCAAGAAACAGCCGCGGAACGTTCTCGCGCTTGTCGTCAATATGCCAGCCCCGCGGCACCACCAGTGCATCGGCATGGCGCCGACACAAGATTCCGGTACCAAAGCTTTCACTTGGGTCGAATGTGTTGAGCCATACAGCCAGGATCTGCGTATTGAATCCGTATGCAACTGAAGCAGGCGCAGAGCAGCCGGGACGTTCGCAAAGGCGTGACACGTCATCACGCTAGTACTACGACTGACAACTCTGTGACTTCATCGATACTGAATCTCTCTGAGAAATGTGTAATAGGGTAAGTGAGGGATGGGTCAAATCTTCCTTCACATCGGCACACTCAAAACCGGCACCACTTCATTCCAACGTTGGTTTTTCGACAATCAAGATGCCATCGCCCGCGATGCAGGTGTCCGTTGGTACAACGGCCAATTTCCCGATGCTCGCGAGATCGCGGCAATCTGCCGAGATCCCCATAAAGAGACTCCAGCTATGGCACTTGGGTTTTTCCCTCCTCAAGATTCAGGTGAATGGGAAGAGTGGGCAGCAGATATTCGCCTCAACATCGCTCAGGAATTATCGGTCGATTCCCCCATTCTCATTTCATGCGAAGGGCTTTGCCTCCTGCGCAGTTCAGAGGAAATCGGTCGCCTTGCAAAACTCTTTCCGCCTGACAACACCACGATCATTCTCGCTCTGCGAAACAAACGAGATTTTCTCACCTCATGGAAAAAACATCTCCGAAATGATTTCTTTCGGCTTAGTAATGATCCGACATCATTTGCTTATGTCAAGAAGGACTCATGGCTTGTTGATTACACATCACTGATTGACATTTTTCAACAGACCTACAAAAACCACATTATCGTTATTGACTACGACGAATCAATACAACGGGAATCGTCAATCATTCCTGCACTCCTCCGGGTAATGAATATTCATCAACCAGTCCCCGACTGGAGCAGTTATCACTACAATCAGAGCAATCGCCCTCCAAGGCCTCCAATAAAAGGAATGGCTCGGCCAATCCATTATGTGCGATTTTATCTGTGGAAAGCCATCAGGAAGATCAAGGCGAAACCATCATCTCGTTGACTAGACGGACGCACGCATTACCCATACCCTGTCGATCACGATGCAGTTCAGTGTCCATTGGGCACACGGCGTCGAAGGGAACGAGCCTCTCTACAACAGCCATGTGAGGCTTGTCGCAGTTCACTTCAAATGCATCTCCGCCAGCGTCGATGTTGACACACGACCCACCCTGCAAAACATTGTCGGGTGCACCAGGAGGCTGTGGCGAACTAAAGAGAGACAAAACGAGCACCACAAGCGAACCACAGACAATGAAAAGAAGAACGAATTTCCAAGGGAACCGTGCGGGCTCATACACCTGCACCCGCACTGGTTGAACGTCAGAGACACCTTGACCAATGGACAAAGTTTGATCGTATTCGCGACGTCGATCGCTGCGAGAGAGCACTTCCCAAGCTGCTGAAACTGCAGAGATTTCCTCGGGGTTTACTTGGCTACTTTGTGCATCGGGGTGCAGCGCCCGCATCTTTTTTCGATAGGCCGAACGCAAAGTGGCATAGTTTGCATCGGAGCGCGCACCAAGAACTTCATAATGATTGAGATTTTTCTTAGGCGGCACGGTGTTACACGCTAGGTCAGAAAAATTTCAATAGCCCAATTCAGGGTCAATACAACCCACCAAGGGCTCACCTGCCACATAACGTTGCACA
>JAURNB010000126.1 GCA_030830415.1 Acidimicrobiales bacterium
ACTAATGGACGGTCACAGCCCCCCCCCGGAGCAATCAACTGTCCACACACCAAACCCGCAATTATTAAAATGACAAATGGAAAAGTACTCGTCACCGGTAATCAATACACATTGTCGAAGTGTGCAGAAGTATTTGACCCAACAACAGGAACTTTCACTCGAACGAGCGACATGGCTCTTGCTCGTAAGAATCCTTACTTGTTTAACTTGGCCGATGGGCGTGTGTTGATTCTTGGAGGAGTTCAAGAGAAATACCCACCAAGCACCACGCTCTACAGCATTCAACCAGAGATCTATAACCCGAGTGATGGCTCGTTCACGCTCTTATCTACGTATCACAATGGATACAGCAATCAGCCGTGGATGCCTTTTGTGACTCAAGCAATCCAAATGTCGGATGGTCGCATCTTTATTCTCTCTGGCAATACGGGGACTGCCGTTCTTGATCCAACAACAGGCGATATCTTTGCAGCAGCTTCCACGCTGTATTGGCGATCATCTGCTGCACTCGCTTCGCTTACAGGCGGACGTGTGCTGCTCGTTGGCGGCGATAAATCGCCTGCTTCTGCCGAGGTCTTTAACCCATCGGGTTCGTCACGTGGCTTCAACGTATACCTGCGTCAGAGCTCAGACCTAGCTGGCACATCCACGTTGCTCGACAGCGCACTCACCGAAGGTCGTTATTCAGATATGTCAACAACGGTGCTCGCGGATGGGCGCATCATGTTCTCAGGCGGACGGGGTTCAAGTGCAAGTCCACTCGCTTCCGTCGACATCTTTGACCCCTCAACCATGACCTTTATGAGCAGTCCGCCATCAATGTCTATTGCACGTCATTCACACGGCACTGCCACTTTTGCTGACGGTACGGTGATGATTTTTGGTGGTTGGACACCGCGTATTCCTAGCGGTACCGGAACGTACCAAACGAAGGCCGTTTCCATGTTTAACCCTGTTACGAACACCTTTAGCACAGGCTTTGGAGAGACCACCACCCAGCGCGTAAAAGCTCCTGCTGTGCGTCTCAACAACGGCACCGTTCTTATTGTAGGAGATGATGGTTCTAGTGGATCTCCCACAGGGTCCAATGCTTGGACCGCAGAGATTTACACATTCGAATAAAGGTATTTGATGCAACTAAAATTTGCAGCATCAACTTTTAAGGAACGATGTAAATCACTGCACGACGGTTGAGGTTTTGTTCAGAAGCACTTTTCCCTTTTGATACAGCACCTGAACTACCAAAAGACAACACGGCGATAGTTGCAGTGACCCCGGCTTCCTGCAAAGCAACACGAGTCTTTGCAGATCGCGCTTCGGCAAGAGTTTTGTTCACATCGTCAGTTGTGATGTTGCCGGTATAGCCGCCCACGAATACAACACTGGCATTTTTTGCATTACTTGCCGCAGTCTTAATGACCTTTGCAGCAGAGGTGCGGAAGTTTGAAGTTCCACTTGAGAAGTAGACAGTGAGAGGGGCTGCAAGTGCAACTACGTCAGTTCCGACGGTTCCAGTTTTTACCACCTTTGTTGTAAAGGTGTCGAGAACAAAACCATTTGCTCGGCGAGCAACGTTGATACGACATACTCCACGCTTCGTAGCGATAACAAAGCGCAATGCGGCAACACACGTGAGAGGCGTCATTGATTTCAAGATGAATTTTTCTTCATCGACTTTCAACATTGCACGCAATGCAGTGTTGACGCCAAGGGTTGCGGGAATTGTTGTTACTGTTGGCCGCAGAACGGCTGGAACGATTTTTTTAGTAGCACCTTTGATTGTTGTAGAAGTTGTTGAGGTAGTGCCGCGAACAACAGTGGTTGCGGTCTTTGGAATGACATTCTTTTGATTTTTGAATGCGCTCCATGGCGTTGTGGTGGTCGTCGTTGTTGTAGTTGTTGTTGTTTTTACATCGGCCCATGAAGGTGAACCAACAGCGACCATGTGTGTTGCAGATGCTGCACCAGTCACTGTGTTGTTCAGTGCGGTTCCCGTTCCTTCATTGAAGTCGTAGTACAACACCAAACCTGTGTTGTTTGCCAGACCCCACGTATTCATGTCGGCTTGTGCAAAGGCAACTGTTGCGCGCACCGTGTTATACACGCGCACTTCATCAATATCACCGATGCAATGGCAGCCATTACCGACGATGCAATGCGCTATGGCCGTAACGAAAGTGGCAACCAAAACTTGCACCGCTGGGCCGAAGCGCTAGCCGACGGCACCACACCCTAAAACCAAGCGTACGATGCGTCTTTCGGATCGCGGTCGCCACCAGTGAAGCCTGCTGCCCGACTCCACTGAGCTCCGGCAAGCTCCTCACGTGTCCAGTCAAACGTCACCTTTCGGGCAATGATTCCCCACTGACCTTCACGCTTTTCAAATTTATCCATATACCGGCCACCAACGAATGCAAGAACGGGAACGCCATCTGGCCCAGGGTGCGGATGCATTGCTAAGTAATAACTCTCCACATGAGCTGTACTCACGGAACACAATTCAATGAGCACATTTGTGATGTGATGTTGTCCAGTGCCACCAACTGCATTCATCACATCAACGATGTAGTCAGCAAAGTCAACTCCAAGCCCAACAAAACTTCCATGATCATCGGTTCCACCTTCGTGATACACCGATTTCAGAAGTTCTTTATCGCCACGGTCAACACCACGGGCATAGCGCATGAGCACTTGTTCAATTGCAACATGATCTGCGGCCTCTTTACTTGTTATTTCAGATTTGCTTGCTTGAAATGGTCGCGTCATTTCTCTTCCTTCATTGCCACAAAGGCCCCTGCACGGTCGCGGGCAGAAGCACCTACTCCAGCATTTTTGTGCTCAACATAACTTGCTACCCATCGGCACATCTCAGGGTCAACTGACTGCTTTAATTCCCCTGAAATATACTCACCATTACGTGTGTACAGCCCGCTTTTACCATCGCGTGTTACTTTCACCACTTCGTCTGTCTCTGCATCGTAAATAGCACGTGTGAGTGGATGAATCATTTGGTGCATTGGTTCCTCACTTACTCATGTACTTGTTATAGATGTCAAAAAAATGACGAAGCTTTGTTTCTTGATACCGAGAAAGCGTGATCCCAGGCTTCACGAGTTGCAGTGTGTGCATCCCTTTTTGCACCTGGGGCATATTGAATGTGTCCTGATCAAATACGCGAGCAAGGAAACCCAACTCATGAGCTTCAAGAATGCTCTCATCGGGGCCAATCCAATGCACTTTTGCTGGTGGCGGGCGATCACCCTTGAAAGGTGACAAGTACAACGTTTCGAAAATAGACATTTCATGTTCGTCGCCATACGGGCGGAACCGATAGACGATGCGGTTGAAACCACCCCATGGATGAAAATTTGGGAAGAGTGTGTAATAAATGCTGTCAATCATCTCTGCATCAGAGAGTGATTCAACCCATTCGGGGTCGGCAACCTGTGCGACCCGCATCCGCGATGCCATTGCAGCCATTTCGCGAGCTGTTTTCCCTTCGGGGACTACACCCAAACGTTCTTCGTCTTGGCCACGATCAAGCATGGCGTCAAGCATTTCTTGTTCAGACGGATCCCAAGTGAGATGCGGGCTTGGTGTGCCAGTGGGCGTCACAGCCCGCGCAAAGTTTCCGAAAACGTCATAGCGTGAATTGCAATCTCCGGTACCAGTAATGATTGCTGGGTGTGTTGTTGCAAGATGGAAAGCCTCCATAAAAGCCTCTTGTGCGGTTTTCCAATTGCACCGCATCACCTTTGCTACGTGTGCTTCAACGAACCGTTCTTCCATTCGATAATTCTCAAAATGCAATGAGAGTGTTCCTAAGAAGTCTTCAAAGGGCTCAACGTCAAGATCAAGGCTAATGAAAACAAACCCACCCCATCGCCCAACTGGTAATTCGGTAAGTGCATATTCATCCTTGTTCACCTGTGGGAAGTCCCACTCTGAGGG
>JAURNB010000127.1 GCA_030830415.1 Acidimicrobiales bacterium
AAACCCAGATGTTTTTGATATCAAGCGTGCCAATGCAAAAAACCACGTGGCCTTTGGCTTTGGGGTGCACTTCTGTTTAGGTGCTGCTCTTGCGCGTCAACAAATGGCAACGGCGTTCAACTTGCTGCTCGATCGCTTGACGCAGGTTGAACTAGCGGGGCCAATGGAACTTCCCATTCACGAACCCAGCTTCTTTTTGCGCCCGATGCGCGAACTCAACCTTGTTGTTAAGGGCTCCTAACCTTAATTTTTGCGCTTCTCAGGTCGCTCGCGCAGGGGCATGGGGGAGTACCGTAGAGTTACCAACCACACGCGGGGGTATGTAATGAGTAGGCAAGAACTAGTACGTATGGCTCAGCGAGCAGTTGATGCTCACGCTGAAGGTAAAGGCGAAATTGTCGACGACATTTTGCGTGTCCCTGTTGAGCATTACTTCGACCAAGAGCGTTGGCAAAAAGAAGTAGATCGCATTTTCAAGCGTCTGCCACTAGTGCTCGGGTTCACCTGCCAAATGCGTGAGCCTGGATCATACAGTGCGGTTACCATTTTGGATGTGCCTGTGCTCATGGTGCGTGGGCAAGACGGTTCAATGCGCGCATTCCTCAACGTATGTAGCCACCGTGGCGCACAGCTCACCGACGATGGTTGTGGCACTGCCCGCCGCTTCACCTGCCCGTACCATGCGTGGTCGTACGACACTGCCGGAGACCTTGTAGGTATTTATGAGGCAGAAGCATTTGGCGATATTGATAAGTCGTGCAATGGCTTAACAACGCTTCCTGTTACCGAGCGTGCCGGAATCATTTGGGTCACCCTCACGCCTAATTCCACGCTCGATCACGACTCGTTTTTCCATGGATATGACGAAGTGTTAGAGCATCATCATTTTGAAAACTGCTATTACGCAGGTCAGCAAAGCATTGATGGAGCGAACTGGAAGGTGTGTTACGACGGTTACCTCGACTTCTATCATCTGCCTATTTTGCACAAAAACACTTTTGGTCCCGATCTGTCACCAAAGGCGTTGTTCGAAGCGTGGGGTCCACACCAACGCTTGTTGGCTCCCGATAAGCGCCAGGTAGGCCCACTTGAAGGTGTGCCGGTGTCGGAATGGCCAACAGAAAAGTTGGTTTTCGGTGTGTGGACCATATTCCCGCACATTTCCATTGCTTCCTTTGAAGCCGATGGTCGCATTTACATGATCTCGCAGTTGTTCCCCGGAGCGACTCCTGAAGAGTCAGTTACTGTGCAGCATTTCTTGCATTGCGAAACACAAAACCCAGAGCGTGATGCTGCTGTTGTAGACCGCATGAAGTTCATGCGCTTTGTGGTGGAAGAAGAAGACTACAAGACAGGCATTCAAATTCAGCGCGGTTTAAAGAGTGGCGCAAAGAAAGAAGTTTTGTTTGGCCGCAATGAAGGTGGCACGCAGGCATTCCACAAATGGGTACAAGCACTTATTGACACCGACGATGCAGACCTCTCGGCACTTTTTGCCAAGGGTGTTGGCGCAAAATCTAACTAAAGGGAACCATGTTCAATTACCAAGACATTTATCACGTCGGCGTTCGTGTGAAAAACATTGAAGCTGCAATGGAAGAGATGGGTAAGGGTTTGCAACTCACCTGGTGTGAAGTGCAAGTGCGCGAACAAAATGCGTGGTTGCCAGGAAAAGGCCAAACCACTATTCCTCTGAAGTTCACCTATTCATGTGAAGGACCACAGCATGTTGAGCTCTTGCAGGGTGCTCCAGGAACCATCTGGGATGGCTCAGACGCCCCTGGCGTACACCACATGGGTATATGGGTAGACGATGTAAAAGAGACCACCGAGCGCCTCATGAAAGAGGGCTGGAGTTTGGAAATAGCACAAGTGTCTCCGGAAGAGGGCTACGGAGCATTTAGCTATGTGCGTTCGCCAACAGGTTTCTTATTGGAGCCAGTAACGCGTGCGGCACTTCCTGCATTCGAGCGGTGGTGGGCTGGCGGCTCGCTCTAATAACTGATTTAAATCAGTTCAGGTGCATGAGTTTCGGTGCGCCATGAAAAGTTGAGCGCAGCAACGGCGCCAATCACAATGGTGCACGGTGCTTGCAAAGGTGTATTACCAAGTTCCTTCAAAGTGGTGCGTACCGTTTCTTGCGTTGCGCGGGTTCCCCAGCGCGTCGCAGCAACTGGTGTGTTGTGGCTGAGGCCACCAGCAATGAGTCGCTCGGCAATAATGCCTCGTTCGGCTACGCCCATGAGCACCACAATGGTTCCGCCTACTGCAGCAAGTGCTTCCCAGTTCACGCCCGATGAGCCGCCCTTTTCGCGATGACCAGTGACCACGGTGAACGATGCCGACAAACCGCGATGTGTGACGGGGATTCCTGCATAAGCAGGTACGCCAACAGCAGAGGTGATGCCGGGAACAACTTCAAAGGGAATGCCTGCTGCAATGAGTGCTTCAGCTTCTTCACCACCGCGACCAAAGACGAAAGGGTCACCACCTTTGAGGCGCACCACGCAGAGACCTTGAGCGCCAAGGTGCACAAGAAGAGCATTGATGGTTTCTTGTGGTGTGGGGTTGCCCGGTTTCTTACCCACGTCGATGAGGTCAACGCCAGGAGCTGCAAGTTGAATGATGCTGTCGTCGGCTAAGCGGTCGTGCACAATCACATCGGCCTGCGCAATGAGGCGTGCAGCTTTCACGGTAATGAGATCGGGGTCGCCGGGGCCTGCGCCCACTAAGTACACAGTCATTGCGAAACTCGATTCGATGAGTCGCGGGCCTCTTCAAGCGCAGCAGCAATGAGCGGTGCCCAATCGACATCTTCGGTGCTCACACCTTCGGCATGAAAAGCAGCGCGTTTCGCAGCAAGTATTTCCACTGCTTCAGCGAACTCGGGACCAATGGTGTTTTCTAGTGTGGAACGAACCCACGACGACATCGCAGGGCTTGCCCCAGCGGTGGAAGAAGTAATGAGTAGTCGACCGCGACGCATGCTGGCAGGCAACGTAAATGTGCAGCGGTCGGGGTCGTCGGCAGAGTTCACCCAAATGCCAAGTGATTCACACTCGTCAAAAATCTGTTGGTCTACAACGTTGTTTGCCGTCGCGGTAATGACGAGTGAGAATCCCATCACATCGAGTGCTGCATATTCACGTTGAATGAGTGTTGCGCCAGTGGCATGAAAGCGCTCGTCGATCTCTGGGGATATAACGGTGAGAAGGGGATTGCACACCAGCAGTTGCTCAGCTTTGCGGTATGCAATGCGTCCGCCGCCCACTAAGAGAACAGGTTTGCCTTCAATATTTAAATTGACAGGAAATTGTGCAGCGTAGGGGTTCATGCGATGCTCCCAACAAGAGGTTCGACTTCGCCAAAGGTGCCAAATGGTCGTTCGCCGCGCACAGTGATGCGATGCATGAGGCGCGGTTCGGTGTAGTCGGCAGCGGCGTAGTGAGCCGTTGAACGGTTGTCCCACATGGCAACATCGCCTTCGCTCCATGTCCAGCGCACTACGCGTTCTGGCTGAATGCTGTGTTCGTACAACAGACCAAGAATGGCACGGCTCTCTTCAGGCGAGAAGTTTTCAATGTATGCCGTGAAGGTGGGGTTCACGAAAAGACCGCGCTCGCCGGTTTCAGGATGAATACGCACCACCGGGTGACGCACTGGGCTCATGTTTCCTAGTTTTTGTTTATTCTCGCCACTTTTGTCTTCGTCACGAAAGCGCGAAAAAGTTCCGCTTGCATCGTGAACTGCAACGAGGCCGTCAACAAGATGTCGCAATGGGGCAGCGAGAGTTTCGTAAGCGTTCACCAAGTCGCACCACAAGGTGTCGCCACCGAATGAGGGAATCACTTTGGCCGCCAAGATTGAGGCGGTAGGCGGAGCTGCAGAAAAGGTGACATCGGTATGCCACCTGTTGTTGTAGCTCGTTGTTTTCTTGTCGCCTGTATTGCGCACATCGCCCACGCCAAGTTTGTAGTCGAGTGAATCGAGAACAAGTACTTCGGGATGGTTCTCGTCGAGGCCGCCCAGTAAAGGGTGAGCAGGCGTGAGTTCTCCGAAGTTGCGAGCAAAGGCAACTTGCTGTGTAGGAGTGAGATGCTGGTCGCGGAAAAAGACAACGCGATAACGAACAAGGGCTTCGCGAATAGAGGCAACAATGTCGCTGCTGAGGTCTTGCGTGAGGTCAACGCCCGAGATTTCCGCACCGAGGGTTCCGGTGAGGCGCCGCACGGCGCAGGAGGTTGTCGGGGAGGTCACTTCTACAGTCTGCCTATAGTTGACCAAAATAGTCAACATTAAATGTGCGAACTACTATGGCGATATCGAAAAGCCATATGTCAGACGCCCCATCGCCTTTCTTGGCGTTTTTATATTGGCCAACTTCCTCTTGGGCTCGTTCTTTATATGGATTCCATTGTGCATCGTGGTCGACCTTTCGCGGCGAAAGTGGCGCTTGCCCATTGTCCGCCTCATTGCGTTCCTTTTGTGCTGGGCCTGGCTCGAAACCGCGGGGGTTGTTGCAAGCATTGCTTTCTGGACTGCCGGGCAAAAAAGAAATGTGTCGTTGCATTACACGTTGCAGAGGTGGTGGGCAGGTGGTCTTATTTTGGCACTGCGTGCCACAGTGGGGTTACGCATAGAAGTGAAAAACCCCGAGGTGCTCGTGCCGGGTCCTCTTGTGGTGTTGTCGCGACACGCCAGCCTTGCCGATTCATTGGTGTCTGCGTGGGCGATGGGCAACATCGCTGGCCTGCACCCGCGCTACGTATTGAAGAGGGAACTGATGCTCGACCCATGTCTCGACATCGTGGGACACCGACTTCCGAACTATTTCCTGAATCGCACGTCAAACAATGTGCAAGAAGAACTCGCAGGAGTTGCTGCGCTCTCGAAAGACCTTGGCCACAGCGATGTGTCGGTGATCTTCCCAGAAGGAACACGTGCAAATGCTTCAAAGCGTCAACGGCTCTTGGAGAAGTTGACAGAACGCAACCCCGAGCGTGCTCAGTTACTTGCACCTTTAACGATGTTGCTGCCTCCCAAACCTGCTGGTGCAATTGCGCTCATGCAAGGCGCACCGCAGTGCGATGTGGTCATAGCTGGTCATGTGGGGTTCGACGGTCTCGACACCTTTGGTGGCATGTTGCGTCACCTCGAACAAGGAAATGTGAAATGCGTGATGTGGTTTCGTCGCATTGCCCGCCCAGATATTCCTACCGAAAGCATGGCTGCATGGCTCGACCAACAGTGGTTGCTGTTAGACACAGAAGTGCAAGCACAAAGTGAAGCATTGAAAGGCGTGAAGTGATGAGTGGAAGTGCAGCTGTTCTCTTAGCGAGTGCTATTGCAATTGCAATTTTGATGTTCGCCATGTGGCTCTTCAGCCTCGCAATCAAAAATGCCTCTATTGTTGACATTGTTTGGGGTCTTGGTTTCGTATTGGTTGCATGGGTAACGCACAGCGTGGCCGACGGTAACGATGCTCGTGGCTGGTTGTTAACCCTGCTCACCACGGCATGGGGTTTACGTTTGGCAACGTACTTGTCGTGGCGCAACATTGGTCACGGTGAGGATTATCGCTACAAGGCAATGCGCAAACATCATGGCGCGAAATTCCCGCTCGTGAGTTTGTTTACAGTGTTCATCTTGCAAGGTGTGTTGATGTGGTTGGTGTCGTTGCCGGTACAACTGGGTCAGGTATCTCGGGGCCCAGATATTGGCGTGCTGGGCATCGTGGGCATTGCATTTTTTGCTGTTGGTCTTTTCTTCGAAACAGTGGGCGACATTCAACTGGCTCAGTTCAAGGCCAACATTGCAAACGCTGGAAAAGTAATGCAAACGGGTCTTTGGAAATACACGCGTCACCCCAACTACTTTGGCGATGCGTGTGTGTGGTGGGGTCTTGCACTCATCGCCGCCGAAGCAGAAATTGGTGTTGTGGGAATCGTTGGCGCGGTGGTCATGAGCATTCTTCTGCGCAAAGTTTCTGGTGTCACGCTTTTGGAAAAGAGCTTGAAGAAGCGTAAAGAGGGCTACAACGAATACGTGGCGCGTACCAGTGCCTTTATTCCCAGGCCGCCCAAAAAGATTTAAGAGCGAGATGCAGCAAAGGCTGCAGCAAGATCATTGCGCAGGTCGTCAACATGCTCAAGACCTACCGAGATGCGCATGAGTCCGTCACTCGCGAGAGCGCCAGTCAGCGACTCT
>JAURNB010000128.1 GCA_030830415.1 Acidimicrobiales bacterium
ACCTCGTCACTATCGATGCTGGTCGTGAAGAAGCAGTAAATGCTGCACTCGGCGACGCTATAGCCGGCATTGTGATGTCTGATGTCGATGCTGCGCGCAATGCGCTGAGCCAACTCGATGTGAAGAGCTTGCAAGGTGCAGTACTTGCTTTGGGTGGCTCGAATACCGTTTCACCTGCACAGCAGCCAGATGGCGCGCTGCTAGTGCGTCAATTTGTACGTGCCAATGGTGGGCAATACGAAGCCTCGGTCAATGCATTGCTCGACCGATTGCTTGCCAACAGTGTGTGTGCAACATCGTGGGGTGCAGCAGTTGAAATTGCCCTCAACCATCCGCAGTTGTTTGTTGTCACAGAGCGCGGCGACCGCTTCGCTGCAACAGGCTGGCGACTAGGGGCTCAAGGCGATGCCGTGACGGCAAGCGCACTTGAAGACGCCATTGAAAGTTCGGCCATAGCAACCGCAGAGGCTGAACGACGCGAAGGTGAATTAAGCCGCGCACGTGCAGAGGTGCTCACCGCTCGTGAGGCACTAGCCGATATTGAACGTCGACACGATGTGTTGAAAACTGCTCGCTTGTCAGCTGCCGATTCTTTGTCGAAAGTCACGTCAGAGCGCCGTGAAGTCATTGCAGAAACCGACGCGGTTCGTTCACAGCGCGACGATGTTGGCGCACGTGTTGAACGTGCTGCACAGCGCATTAGCGAACTTGAAGCACTCTTGCCACGGTTGGAAGCCGACGAAGCTCAAGAAGCAGAAACCATGCGTGCAATTGGAGCCGCTCGTGCCAGCCTCGATGCACAAGCCTCTGACTTCGCTTTGCGCCAAAAAGATCTTGAAGTGCGTTCTGTTGGTTTGCGTGAGCGCAAACAGTTCGTTGAACGGCGCTTGAGCGAAACGGAGTCTCGCCTCACCACCGATGCTGAAGCACGCGCAGCGGCTTCTGGTCAGCGCGAACGCATAGAGAAGTCATTCACCGCAATTGTTGCTTTGAGTGAGCTAGTCGACCAGCATCGCATTACGACCGAGGCTCTGTTGCAGCAACTGCATGAAGCTCGTCGCAAGCAAAGCGATGAAGTGCGTTCTGTGGCTCAGAGACTCGATGAGGCCCGCCGTGAGCGCAGCGCGAGTGAAAAGGCTCTTGACGAAGCACGTGAACGTGGACGCCGAACAGAAATTGAAGAAGCAGAAATGCGTATGCGTCTTGAAGCTTCTATTGAAGCACTGCGACGTGATCTTGAAGTAGAGCCCGAAGTTGCTGAAGCAGCCGAGGCCCCTGAAGTCCCTGAAGGTCTCACGCCTGTTGCTCGCGCTCGTGACCTTGAGCGTGAACTGCGACTCATGGGCCCCATCAACCCCTTGGCGCTTGAAGAGTTCACCGAGTTGCAAAAGCGCAATGAGTTCCTTGAAGCACAACTTGAAGATGTGCGCAATACGCGCCGCGATCTCTTGCGCGTCATCAAGGCAGTTGACGAAGAAATTCAAACTGTTTTTACCACCGCTTACGCCGATGTGGCCCGCAACTTTGGCGAACTCTTCGAGATGTTGTTCCCCGGTGGTAAGGGAACTCTCGTTCTTACGAGCCCACAAGACATGTTAAATACCGGCATTGAAGTAGAAGCAAAGCCCGGTGGAAAAAACATCAAGAAACTGTCGTTGCTCTCTGGTGGAGAACGCTCACTTACTGCGTTGGCTTTCTTGTTTGCAGTATTCCGTAGCCGCCCTTCTCCGTTCTACGTGATGGACGAAGTTGAAGCAGCGCTCGACGACCCGAACCTCACTCGCTTCTTGAGTTTGCTCACCGAGTTCCGCAACGATGCGCAACTCATTGTGGTGAGCCACCAAAAGCGAACCATGGAAGCAGCCGATTGCCTCTTAGGTGTCACGATGCAACCAGGTGGTTCATCGAAGGTCATCGTGGAGCGTAATTCCTCTTCCGGCAATGAATGAGCGTGAACACCTACTGAAGCGAGTTGTATGAATACTGCACCCATGATTTTATTAATTCTTGTTGGTCTGGTTCTTGTCTTTGGTGTGGGGGTGGTGGTCTACAACCGCCGCCAAGCCGCTTCTCAGCAATCCCTAGAAGCGCCGCCAGCAGTTGCGGTGAAGGAAGTAGTTGCAACGCAAGAAGTGATTGCAGAGGAAAGTGCACCACCTGTTGCGGTGGTCGTTGACGAGCCCGAGCCTGAGCCCACAACAGGTGCGGTGCGACGTTTCGCGCGCGCGGCAGGAATTTTCAACGGGTCATTTGCTGTATTGCGTGGAAAAGACAAGATCACGAGCGAAACATGGGACGAGCTTGAAGAAACTCTTCTTCGAGCTGACGTTGGTCTCAAAACAACAACAGCACTACTCGATACCTTGAAGTCACGTGTTGGTCGTAAAGACATCAGCACACCACAAGAACTGCTCGATGCGTTGCAAAGCGAGATGGCCGGTCAGCTGAGCAGCAACTCGCGTGAGTTGCAATTTGATAGTTCAGTGAAGATGCCAAACATTTGGCTCTTTGTTGGGGTGAATGGCGTGGGGAAAACCACCACCATTGGCAAAGTTGCCTTTGCGCAAAAAGCTTTGGGTCGGTCGGTGCTGTTGGCAGCAGGAGATACCTTTCGTGCAGCAGCAGGTGAGCAATTGGAAACATGGGCGCAGCGCGCCGAGGTTCCGATTGTTCGCGGCAATGAAGGTGGCGACCCCAGCGCTGTGATTTTTGATGCTGTGCAAAGCGCTGCGGCAAATAACCGTGAGCTCGTACTTGGCGATACGGCCGGCCGTTTGCAGAACAAGTCGAATCTGATGGAAGAACTAAAGAAGGTTCGTCGTGTTGCTGAGAAGGAAGCCGGAACAGTGACAGAAGTACTTTTAGTGATCGATGCAACAACCGGACAAAATGGATTATCGCAAGCAGAACAGTTTGCTTTGGCAACCAATGTCACGGGCGTAGTCCTTACAAAACTTGATGGTTCTGCCAAAGGTGGCATCGTTTTTGCCATTGAAACCCAGTTAGGTATTCCAGTGAAATTGGTGGGTCTCGGTGAAACCATTGGCGTTCTTGTGCCGTTTGACCCCGAAGAATACGTGCGGGAACTTTTCGCAGAGGCGTAACGTCTGAGCAGTATGAACACTTTTCGCTTCCGCTCGGTTTTCATTGTTTGTGGCGTCGCTACTTTTGGGCTGGTTGCCTGTGGTGCTCAAGAGTCGCAACCGCAGCCCATCTCATTTTCACTTGCTACGTCAACGCGTTCGGCAAGCGACGCGGTGGGTGCCCCTGAGTCGAGCAACAGCAGTTCAAAAATCATGGCACCGAACTATTCGGTGGAATATGTGGTCGATGGAAAACTTGCCGACCTTGGCAAAGAAGCGTCAAGTTGGCGCGCACAAACCAATGTTGTTGCGAGCGATGCAGACCTGAAGAAAATTGCTACAGCACTTGGCGTCAAAAATACTGAGGTACAAACTTCGTCCGGTGACCCCTATCTCAGCTGGTATTACTCCGGTGTTGTCTCTTCTGAAGCATCTTCTCCGCCCAGTGTGGGTATGAGTGATTCTGATGCAGACACAACAGCACCAGATCGAACTGTGGTTTCCCCGCCAGTACCTGAAAATGTGCCGTCAAAGGAAGAAGCTCAATCCATTATTCAGAAAATGATGGCGAAAATGGGTGTTGACGTAGATGATGCGAACATTGAAGTCAATGGCGATGAGTACGGCGTATGGGCAACTGCATGGAAAACTTTTGATGGAATGCGATCACCGATGTCGTGGAACATTGGTCTCGGTGCAAATGGTGCAGTGACCTACGCCCAGGGCAACTTTTTGAAATTTGTGCGCGGTGCAAATTATCCAGTCGTGAGCACCACTGAAGCAGTGAAGCGGTTAGGCGACCCGCGCTATTCAGGTTGGTTCGGGTACGGCGCAGTGAGCAGTAAAGAAGTTCTCGCCCAAGACATGACACCGATTCCTGCACAGGAAGATGTCGTACAAACCATTCGCCTCACCAAAGTGTCAGCATCGCTCACCCCTGTTATTGCGAGTGACGCAACGTTGTGGTTACTTCCTTCATATGAGTACCTCACTTCAGAGGGGTACACGGTCAGTGCGCTTGCTCTTGACGACAAATACATTGAACAAACTCCAATAAGCACTGTTCCCGATAGTGACGTTGTTGTCACTGTTCCCGGTGCGGGCAGTGGTAGTTCTGGTTCGTCAACAGGCGCAACCCCTCCAGTAGATGGGGGAGTAGTTGAACCCGTACCTACGCCACAAACCGTTTTGCCCACCGAGAAAGACGCAAAAGCTTTGGTGGGCCTCAATGAAGATGAAGCAGTGAAGATCATCGAAGGAAATGGTTGGACCTATCGCATTGGCTCACGTGATGGGGAACAGTTCATGTTGACCAAGGACTACTCAACATCTCGGCTCACGTTGGGTATTGAAAAATCCATTGTGGTCACCGCAACTATTGGCTAAGGGGGCCAACAAGGCCACTTTTCGCTAGCCTGAGAATCACATGTTCGACAATCTCAGTTCCCGTTTTGAATCCATTCTGAAAAAGGTGCGCGGCAAGGGCCGTCTCACCGAAGCAGATGTCGATGAAGTATTGAGTGAAATTCGCGCTGCGCTTCTCGATGCCGACGTCAACGTTGGAGTAGTGCGCACGGTTGTGGCGCGCATTCGCGAAGCGGCAATTGGTGCAGAACTCTCGCAGGCGCTCGACCCCGGTCAACAAGTAGTGAAAATTGTGAGCCAAGAGCTCACGGCAATGCTGGGCGGCGAGACCCTCAAAATTTCCTATGCAAGTAAGCCTCCCACTGTTGTGCTCATGGCGGGTTTGCAGGGTTCGGGTAAAACCACCAGTGCGGCAAAGCTTGCACGTTGGTTTAAATCGCAAGGTCGTCATCCACTCTTGGTAGGGGCCGACCTTCAGCGGCCAGCCGCAGTAGAGCAGTTGCGCACACTGGGCAAGCAAATCGATGTGCCGGTCTTTTCTGAACCAGGTGACCCAGTAACAACTGCAACTCGTGGTCTTGCTGAAGCACGCCGCATTGGAAAAGACGTACTCATCGTCGACACCGCCGGACGTTTGTCTATTGATGCTGACCTCATGGATGAAATTCGGCGTATCTCCGATGCTGTCACTCCGAATTACACCTTCCTTGTTATCGATGCAATGACGGGTCAAGACGCGGTGAATACCGCCGAAGCCTTCCACAACACATTGGCAATTGACGGCGTTATTTTGTCCAAGCTCGACGGCGACGCGCGTGGTGGTGCTGCTTTGTCGGTGAAAGAAGTCATTGGCCGCCCCATTGCCTTTGCGGCAACCGGTGAAAAACTCGATGCCTTTGAACAGTTCCACCCCGACCGCATGGCCGGACGCATTTTGGGTATGGGCGACATGCTCACACTCATCGAACAAGCCGAGTCGGTCTTTGAAAAAGAAGAAGCCGAAAAAGCTGCTGCGAAATTATTCGAAGGCGATTTCACCCTCGACGATTTCCTCGATCAATTGCAACAGGTGAAAAAGATGGGCTCGATGTCGAGCATCATGGGCATGATCCCTGGCATGCCAAAGGCGGCTAAAGGTGCCGAAATCGACGATGACATGCTCAAGGTCACCGAGGCCATCATTCGCTCCATGACCAAAGAAGAGCGCCGCCAGCCAGAAATCATCAACGGATCACGTCGCACCCGCATTGCCAAAGGCAGCGGCACCACGGTGCCCGACATCAACAAATTGGTGAAGCAGTTCACTGAAATGCAAAAAATGATGAAGCGAATGGGTGGAATGGCTGCACTTTCGGGCGGTAAAGCGAATAAAAAGGGCAAACCCGGCAAGGTGAACCCCATCAAGATGGCCAAAGCCATGCGTGAGATGGGCCTGAGCGACCTCGCCGGGCCTGGTGGGGGCATGAAGGGCTTCCCGCCCCCCGGAAAGAATCCTTCAGGAATACCTTCTGAAGGGTTCCCCGATTTTCGCGACTTCCGATAACCTTTCCGAGTCCCGTCGTTGGGCTTTACCAGCGGCAACCGTTCCAGGAGTTCTTACATGTCAGTCAAATTGCGCCTCACCCGTGTTGGAAAGACCAAGCAACCTCATTACCGCATCGTGGTAGCCGATGAGCGTCGTTCACGCGACGGTCGCTTCATTGAGATTCTCGGCCAGTACAACCCACGTACCGAGCCTTCACATTTGAATGTCGACAACGACAAAGCTGTGTCGTGGTTGCAGCAAGGTGCACAGCCAACAGAGCGCGTGCGTAAGTTGCTTGAAATTTCTGGTGCATGGGCGCAGTTCACTGCATCAAAGAGCGCGAAGTAAATAGCGTGTCGTCTTCCGACAACGCCAATCTTGTTCCAGCACCAACCGCAATTGCTGTTTTGGAACACGTCGTACGTTCCATCGTCGACAACCCCGACGCAGTGCATGTTGATGCCCGCGAAGATGACGACAAGGTGTTCCTTGAAGTTCGCGTCGGCGAAGGCGACCTCGGTCGCGTGATCGGCCGTCGTGGTCGTACAGCACAAAGTATTCGCACAGTAGTGCGTGCGGCAGCAAGCCGTGATGGCGTCGCAATCGACGTCGACTTTGTTGATGAATGAGAACACTCCACAAGATCTCCTAGAGATAGGTCGGGTAGGCCGTTCACATGGCGTGAAAGGCGAAATGTATATTTCGCTCACGTCCGATCGCACCGAGCGTCAGCAACCTGGAACCACCATGTGGATCTCTGGCTCTGCCTATGTTGTGCAGGCCATTCGCCCCAGCAACGACCGCTGGTTGGTATTCCTCGAGGGAATTCATAGCCCTGAAGCCGCTGCTGCTCTCACTAACCAACTCATTTTTGCTGAGCCCATCGACGATGACGATGCGCTCTGGGTGCACGAGCTGGTGGGGTCACGCGTTGTTGGCATTGATGGCACTAACTACGGAACATGCACCGCGGTGCTCGATAACCCCGCACACCCCATCATTGAAACCGATCTCGATGTTCTCGTCCCTCTTCCCTTTGTGGTGGAATATCGCGATGGGGAAGTGCGCGTGAATCCGCCATTGGGTCTTTTGGAACTTGCCGATGACGAGGAAGCAGCGCAGTAATGCGAATTGATGTCTTCAGCATTTTCCCAGAAATGGTCAATGCATTTTGTTCCGACTCATTGCTCGGCCGTGCGCGTCAGTCGCAACTCATCGACCTGCGTACCCACGACTTACGTACGTATACATCTGATGTGCATCGCACGGTTGACGACCCGGTGTTTGGTGGTGGAGCGGGCATGCTCATGAAGCCCGAACCCATTTTTGCTGCAGTGGAAGAAGTGAAACCTCCACGGCCCTTGTTGCTCATGGGCCCAGGGGGGCAACAATTCTCACAAGAAATGGCGCAGCACTTGGCAAGCGATATTGCCGAGAGCGGAGGCTTTAGCATTTTGTGCGGACGCTACGAAGGTGTCGACCACCGCGTGCGTGAGCACCTTGTTGACCATGAGGTATCGGTCGGCGACGTGGTGCTCGCTGGCGGGGAAGTAGCGGCATGTCTCGTCATCGAAGCAGTCACCCGGCTCTTGCCAGGGGTGATGGGCAATGCTGAATCACCCATTACCGAGAGTTTTGGCGCCGAGGGCCTGCTCGAAGAGCCCCAGTTCACCCGCCCGGCCGATTTTCGGGGCTGGGTCGTGCCTGAGGTCTTGCGCGAGGGGAACCACGCCAAAATCGCCCGCTGGCGACTCGCTCAGGCCCTCCATCGCACCTTGTTGGCCCGCCCCGACCTCATTGCGGCTCGGGGAGGAATCAGCACAAAAGAGGCTTCCTTGTTGGAAGAGTTCCCTTCTCTTGCCTATCCTTCAATGTTCATCCAAAGCGGGTCTCATCCCGCCCCTCACCAGTAACGGAACGCGCCATGAAGACCACCGACCTTGTAGACAACCAGTACTTGCGCACCGACATTCCAAAGTTGAAGTCAGGTGACGAAGTGAAGGTACACGTACGCGTGGTGGAAAGCGGCAAAGAGCGTATTCAGATCTTCCACGGCAACATCGTTGCTATTCAAGGTTCAGGCATCGCCGAGACCTACACGGTTCGCAAACTCAGCTACGGCGTGGGAGTAGAGCGCACCTTCCCAGTGCATAGCCCAACTGTTGCCAAGCTTGAATTGCTCAGCCATGGTGATGTTCGTCGCGCGAAGTTGTACTACTTGCGTGACCGCACCGGGCGTGCAGCGAAAATTCGCGAAAAGCGCGACAGGTAATTTTTGTTCTGCCGTGTTGCGCACCCGTTCGCACACACTGGTGGTAACTCTTTGCCTATTGCACTCAACATCTGTAGGCCACTGTGAACACTGACGACCTCGAAAACTTTGAAGCCGAGCGCGAACTGCAATTGGCTCAGGAGTATCAAGATGTCGTGGGGATGTTTCGTTTTGCGGTCGAAACCGAGCGCCGGTTTTATTTAGCGAACAGCGTTACTTCTACGGTCACTGTCGATGGAACGCGTCCGCTCATTGAAGTGGAGCTCACCGACGCATGGGTTTGGGATATGTACCGCAAGAGCCGTTTCGTATCGACGGTCAAGATCCTGTCTTTCAAAGACGTGAACATCGAGGAACTGCCCGTCATCGAGGCATAGACACTGCCGCTGCGTCTCGTGCGCGAGGCGAGTGGGGCGAGCGCATGGCGTGTCGCTGGTATGAGCAACACGGGTACGCCATCGTCGCCCGCAATGTTCGAGTCGGAAAAGGCGAGATTGATTTCATCGCCACTCGTGATGACGTTGTAGTGATTGGCGAAGTGAAAGCGCGTGCATCAGAAAACTTTGGTAGCCCTGCTGAAGCAATGAGTCAACACAAGCAGCACACCGTGCGTCGCGCCGGGGTTGCGTGGGCCCAAGAAAACAATATTGCTGTTTGGCAGTTGCGCTTCGACCTGGTGTGCATTGTGGGAACGCGTATTGAAGTGTTACGAAATGCCTTTTGACGGTGTGCGTCGGTCCCAGCAGCTGTAATGCCAATGTCGGCGCAGGTCGGGTTCTTGTGTAGGAACCGCAACATAGTGGCCAGTGCGTTCGGGAATATCACGGTTGCAGCCGGGGCAGATGTATGCCTTCAGAGCTTGGTAGGGCTGTATGCGCCGTACTTCAATTGGCCCAAGGGCACCGTCCCACATCGCAGTTGGTGCTAGCCAAATGCGGCCCACGCCACAAGAGCGAGTGCGCCAACAATGGCCGAGAGTACGAAAAGAATGTCGGACTTTCGTCGTACTTGTTTGCGTGTTGAGTCAAATCCCACATCAACATTATGTATCGTCAAGAGATGGCATCCAACACATTTGAAACTATTGAAGTCACACGCTCTGCGGGCGTCGTCAGTATCACCCTCAATCGCCCTGAGCGAAAGAACGCTATTAACCAGGTGATGTGGAATGAACTCCTCGCAAACTTCCACGAAATCGGCCAGAGCGCCGCCGACCGAGTTGTGGTGCTCACCGGAGCAAGCGGCGATTTCTGCTCGGGAGCCGACCTCACAGGGGGCGGAGCGGGAAGCCCCGACAAGCATCAGCTCGCCAGCATGCGTCATGTGGGCGATGTTGCTTTAGCTCTTGCCCGTTTGCCGCAGCCCACCATTGCCAAAGTGCGTGGTGTTGCCGTTGGAGCCGGGTGCAACATGGCTCTGGGTTGCGACCTCGTTGTTGCATCTGAAAATGCTCGTTTCTCTCAAATTTTCGCCAAGCGCGGCCTCAGCCTCGACTTTGGCGGATCATGGTTGTTGCCACGTCGCATTGGGTTGCACAAGGCGAAAGAGTTGGCATTTTTCGCCGACATCATCAACGCTGCTGAAGCCGAAAGTATTGGCCTGGTGAACCGTGTTGTTCCCGATGTAGAACTCGATGCGTTTGTCGAAAACTGGGCGCAACGACTCGCCCAAGGTCCACCTATTGCTTTGGCAATGACCAAGCGTCTCTTGAATAACTCAATGAACGTCACCTTGGAAGAAGCACTCGACGATGAAGGCTTGTCGCAAACAGTGAACTTCTCTACGAAAGACACTGGCGAGGCAATGAAAGCTTTCATGGAAAAGCGTGACCCGCAATTTAAGGGCAACTAAATACTGTGAAGTTCGCTCGAGGTGTGTTGCTCTGCGTAGTGAGCGCCTGTGGCATTTTATTATTCAACTCGCAAGTAGCACTTGCATCGCCAGTCGATGCAACGACAACAACCATTGCCGTCGTTGACGGCGTCATTGATGAACAAGGGGGAGTGCCTCTTCCTGCAACGTCGGTGACGCCAAGCACGGTTGCTTCTGCGGTCACCACAATTCCTGCGGGGTGTATCCCTCCCGATGCTTCGCAAGCAGTGTTTGTTGGTGCACTCATTGCCAAAGACTCCACCACGGCAACTTTTGCCAACATTCGTTTGCGTTCTGGTGCACTCGAGGGGTACATCTTCAATGCAGACGGAACCGACACTGTGGTCATGTACTACGGCCGCGATGTGAAGTTTCTCTCAGTGGGCAAGGAATACCTGGTGGGTGCTGGCCTCGATGTAGGAACAGGTCGCATATTTTCCCGAGTCACAGAAGCAACGGAACTCTTTGGCGGCAATCAAGTTGCCGATATCGATAAAACCGGTGCATCGTGTCCGCGTTTTGCCGACCCCGCGCGAACATTGAATGTAGATGGCTCGTCAATTGAGTCGGGCATTCTTTCTACATTGTCTGGTAGCGGCGGTCGCTTGGCGCTGTCAGTTGTTTTGCCTGCGGGCCTCGTACTGCTGGCGCTCGTGACACTTGTCCTTGTGCGACGTCTCATCGACGCTGCTCGCGCCGAACAGTAATTTATGCTGCGCGAAATGCAGCAGTAGCGTTTGCGCGAATTTCAGTCACCGCAGCTTCTAGGCCACCTGGGTGTTTGAATAATGCGCTGCCTGCAATGAGAACGTTTGCTCCGGCGCTTGCTGCTCCTGCAACAGTGGTTGCGGAAATGCCGCCGTCAACTTCAAGATGCACTGCATCGCCTAAGCCAGCAGCTTCAATCATGTTGCGTACTTCACGAATTTTTGGCTCCATGGTGGAAATGTAACTCTGACCACCAAAACCAGGGTTCACGGTCATCACCAACACCATGTCGACAAGGTCGAGAACATGTTCAATGGCGCTCGCTGGTGTAGCGGGGTTCAATGCAACGCCTGCAGTGGCGCCCATGTTGCGAATATTGGCCAACGTGCGGTGCAGGTGTGTACAGGCTTCGGCGTGAACAATGAGACGCGAGCAGCCGGCTTTCACGTATTGCTCTGCCATCACATCGGGAGTGAGCACCATGAGGTGTGCTTCGAAGGGAACACTGCAGTGCTTGCGTGCAGCGGCAATAACGTCGGGTCCAAAAGTGAGATTCGGGACAAATTGTCCGTCCATAACGTCCCATTGAATGAGGTCGACACCAGCCGATTCAAGGTCGCGCACAGCTTTGCCTAATTCGGCAAAGTCGGCGGGCAAAACAGAAGGAGCAATTTGAATTGGCAACGTCACGCCACTGACTCTAGCGATTGCGTCCTACGATGGAGGTAT
>JAURNB010000016.1 GCA_030830415.1 Acidimicrobiales bacterium
AGTTTCTTTGCGCCGCTCGGTTTGAGTGATCTCACTGTGGGTGGCGGTTTAGGTGTTGCTTATGTGACAAGTGAGCATGCGCCAACCATGGAGCAATGGGGAACCGTGGTACGCCGCGCAACTGCGTCGCTGCCGAAAGATGTTGTTGTGCGTGTAGAACCTGGTCGATCCATTGTGGCGTCGTCGGCAATCACGGTGTATACCGTAGGTACGCAAAAAGATATTCCTGGGGTGCGTTCATACGTTGCAGTTGATGGCGGCATGAGCGACAACCCTCGCCCCATGATGTACGGCAGCGGCTATGAAGCCTTCATGCCAACGTTGCCCGGTGCTCTGCGGCCGCGCAACGTGCGCGTGGTGGGCAAGCACTGCGAAAGTGGCGACATTGTGATTGAAGAGGCACAGGTTCCTGCTGAACTTGAAGTGGGCAGCTTGCTTGCCACTCCGGTGACTGGCGCATATGGCTATTCCATGGCTTCGAACTACAACATGGTCACCAAGCCCGCAGTCGTTTTTGTGAAAGATGGCCACGCCCGCGTGGTGCGTCGCCGCGAAACCTACGAAGATCTCCTCACCCTCAACCCCTAACAAGTGTTCTCGGCGCCGTATGTCACGGTTTTTGCAACAATTTGCGCCGAGATCTTCCACTTCACGCTAGACATATTGCATGACAACTCAGCCGAACGTTTTTGGTGAACCCATTGCGACATGTTGCACCGAACCGATGACTGGTTTTTACCGCACGGGCTGCTGTGAAACAGGTGGCGATGACCACGGTGTGCACACGGTATGTGCCGTCATGACCGATGAGTTTCTTGCATTCTCCAAAGCAGCAGGCAATGACTTATCAACGCCGATGCCGAAATATGGTTTTGCTGGTTTGAAGGCTGGCGATCATTGGTGCTTGTGTGCTATGCGTTGGCAAGAAGCTTTTGAAGCGGGTCATGCACCACTGGTGAACTTGCACGCCACGCATTTACACACCTTGGAGTTCGTTGAATTGAGCGACCTCCAAAAGTTTGCACTCTAAACAGCAGTTTCTCGGCGCAAATTGTCGCGAAAACAGCGCCACACCGCGCCGAGAACACTCTCGGTGGGGTGGGGTCGGTAATCTGCAAGGGTCATGACAACACCTCCTCGCTATCGCTTCGCTCCATCTCCTACCGGCTTTTTCCATGTGGGTGGTGCCCGCACTGCTCTGTACAACTGGGCACTCACTTTGCGCGAAGGTGGAACCTTCGTTTTGCGCATTGAAGACACCGATGAGTCGCGAAACGAACCGCAGTGGACCCAAGGCATTATCGATGCACTCGCGTGGCTTGGCATCAATAACGATCACCCACAATTTGAAGGGCCGTACTTTCAGTCGGCAAATGCGCAGGCACATATCGACGCCGCCATGAAGCTTTACGCAGAAGGCAAGGCGTATTTCTGCGATCTCACCGGAGAGCAAGTGCAAGAGCGCGCCAAGGCCTCGGGCAAGCCAGGGTACGACGGCTATAGCCGCGACCGCGGTTTAGAGCCTGGCCCGGGCCGTGTGCTGCGGTTCCGTGTTCCTGCCGGTGAAACAGTGGTGCACGACCTCGTGCGTGGCGAAGTGAAATTTGATAACGCCACCATTGAAGACTTCGTACTCTTGCGTGGAAACGGAACACCGATGTTCCTACTTGCGAACGTAGTTGACGACCAGATCATGAACATCACTCATGTGGTGCGTGCAGAAGAGCACTTGCCGAACACTCCAAAGCAGCAAATGATTTGGAATGCACTCAATGTTGCCCCGCCGACATGGGCACACGTTCCAGTTCTCGTTAATGAACAGCGCAAGAAGTTGTCGAAGCGCCGCGACAAAGTTGCCGTAGAGCAATATCGCGAAGAAGGCATTCTTCCCGATGCAATGGTGAACTACCTCATGACCTTGGGTTGGGCGCCTGCTGGCGATACCGAGATTGTTCCTTGGCAGCACATTGTCGATACCTTCCGCTTAGAAGATGTGAATCATTCGCCAGCATTTTTCGACATTCAAAAATTGCAAGCCTTCAATGGTGAATACATTCGCAAAATGCCACTTGAAGTGTTCATTGCCGAATGCGAACCATTCCTCACTGGCGAAACCATGCCATGGCCAGCGGGCAACTTCAAACAAGACATTTTCCGTGGCATGGCTGAACTTGTGCAAACAAGAGTCACTGCACTCACTGAAGTTCCTGCGATGGTCGACTTCTTCTTTCTTGATGAGCCCGCAATAGACGAGGCCTCATGGGCGAAGGCAACTAAAGATGAGTGGGCGAGTGCTGTACTCAGCGAAACAGCGGCCGCGTATGCAACTACAGAGTGGAATCACGATTCATTGAAAGCAGTCATTGAGCAGGTAGGCGAAAAGCACGGTTTGAAACTCGGAAAAGTGCAAGCACCTATTCGTGTTGCAATTACGGGTCGCACAGTTGGGCCACCACTTTTTGAATCGCTCGAGCTTTTAGGGCGCGATACAACTCTTGCGCGTTTAGCAGCAGCATCGCAGCGGCTCGCAAAGTAAAAAGATATTTGCCATGAAACGGGTAGCACAACTACTTGCGTTGGTGCTTTGCGTCGGTTCCTTGTATGTGGGGCTCACGGTTTTCGAAGTGTGGCGTGTTGGTCGTACGCAATCAACTACACAAGTAGATGCCATTGTGGTGATGGGCGCTGCACAATACGACGGGGTTCCTTCGCCTCTTTTGAAAGCACGACTCATGCGCGCTTTTGAATTGTGGGAACAAAAGGTGGCGCCGCGCATTGTGCTCACCGGCGGCAATAAACCAGGTGATCGCTTCACTGAAGCATCTGCATCGGCAATCTTTTTGCGTCAGCAAGGAGTTCCACAAGAAGATCTCCTGCAAGAGTCGTTATCGCGCTCCACATATGAGGCATTACGTAACGTGAGAAATCTCGTCGCGACTGACTCTAACTTTGCAGGAATCAAGCGCATAGTGATTGTGACCGACCCGTATCACGAGCTGCGCTCACGCCTCACCGCTCGCGAGATGAACTTTGAGACCACGACGTCTCCCTCGTCAAATAGCCCTATTGCAGGGAATAGCGCCTTCAAGAAGTACGTCAAAGAGGGTGCAGGAATCGCTCTTGCCCGTGTCATTGGCTTTGGAAACCTCTGGAAGATCACCGGCTAACGGGCGGTTTTCATTTCCCTTGGTGGCGATACAATCAGGGTGCTCCATTGGGGAGTGGTGTAACTGGCAACACAGCAGATTCTGGTTCTGTTATTCAGGGTTCGATTCCTTGCTCCCCAGCAAATACTCAACAATGTTGGCCCGAACGCTTGCGCGCTCGGGCCTTTTGTTTCCCGCCCACTGATAACCTGACGACCGCTACTTGGCCCCATCGTCTAGTGGCCTAGGACACCACCCTCTCAAGGTGGCGGCACGGGTTCGAATCCCGTTGGGGCTGCCATTTAATACTTTCCTTGGCCCTCGGATAATGAGATCCACAAATGGATTCGCATTCCTGATTATGTTGAACTTAGACGGAGCACAAGTTCCGTGTGCGTCAAACTATAAATGGGGAGATATCAAATGAAGATGGTTTTTGAAGATGCTGATTTGAATCAACTGGTGTACAACGCGCTTTCTTTTGGAACTGCAGTAATGCTTGGCGCTTTTGTCTACTTTTTGACTCAAATCAAAAGTGTTGCAAAGCAATACCAATCGGGCGTAGCTGTCTCGGCTGTTGTTGTGGGTATTGCTGGTTACCACTACTACAGAATGTGGAGTGATTGGGGAAGCGGTACCGTCAACGAGGGTTACCGTTACGCCGACTGGCTCATCACAGTTCCATTGCTCGTTATTGAGTTGCTCATTGTGTTGGGTGTAACTGCAGATCGTCGCAAGAAATTGATGACGACCTTGGTGCCAGCCACTGTGCTCATGATCGGGCTCGGTTACCCAGGCGAAACAGCTTCGAGTGACGGCACGAAGTGGATCTTCTGGATCCTTTCAATGTTGCCATTCATTTACATCTTGTTCACCTTGTCAGGTGAGTTGAAGGCTGCTGGGACCCGTGAAAAGGGTGCAGTTGCTTCATCTATCAAGAATGCAACAACGATTCTGTTGGTCACCTGGTTGGTCTACCCAATTGGGTACTTGTTCCCAGTGATCTTCGATGCTGGCAACGAGGGTGCAGAGACTGCACGTCAACTTGCTTACACCGTGGCCGACATTACGGCTAAAGGCTTGTTCGGTTTGATGATTCTGAACATTGCTAAGGCTCGTTCGGGCGACACACACTAGAAAAAGTATTGAAGGGGTGGACCTGCGGTGATACGCCGCATGTCCACCCCTTTTTTCTTAAATGGGTTAACGTATTCAGATGAAGCCAAAACTCATTCTCCAAGTCTCAATTCTTTTGTCAGCTGCGGCGAGTTTGGCCTTGAGTATTTCGCTGTATTTTGCAGGAGATGATCAAAGCGACAAACTCAACGGTATCTACGTTGGTGTCTGGGTTCCATCGATCCTCGCACTCGGCGCATTTTTACTTGCTGGGCAGAAAGGTAAATAAATGTCTGAAGCAACCCTGTTTTCCTTTGGTGCTGTCATTTTTTTCGTTGTTTTCACCGGTGCAATTTTATTTGGAATGGCAGCGATGAAGGAATACCAAGACAAAGGCTGACACGGTCGTTTTTTAGTCCCGTTCCTTGTTGTCAGCGTTGGTACTCTCGGTAACACGTATGGCGCCTCTTTCGATTCTTGACGCAATTGTCCTTGGGGTCGTTGAGGGCATTACAGAGTTTCTGCCCATCTCTTCAACAGGGCATCTTCTTGTTACTCAGCATCTGTTGGGCTTGGGCGACGAAGCGGGAAAGGTTGCGGCCGACACCTACGCCATTGCGATTCAACTCGGTGCCATTTTGGCGGTTGTTGCCTTGTATCGCGTGCGCATTGCGAGCATGGCCAAAGGCGTTATTGGCAAAGACGCAGAGGGGCGCAGCATTTTGACGTTGCTCGTTTGTGCATTTCTTCCTGCGGCAGTAATTGGCCTTGCCTTTGGCGACAGCATTAAAGACAAGTTGTTTACGCCGTGGGCAATAGTTGTGGCCTGGGCTGCAGGTGGCGTTTTCCTTTTATGGTGGAAGCCGGCATATGGCACTCGCAATATTTCCGACATCACGTTGAAGAATGCATTCATCATTGGTGTCGCACAGGCGTTAGCGATGTGGCCAGGAGTGAGCAGAAGCCTCATCACCATTGTCGCGGCGCTTCTGGTGGGCTGCTCCATGGCTGCGGCTCTGGAGTTCAGTTTCTTGTTGGGGCTTGCAACTTTGACCGCTGCTACAGCACTCGACTTGGCGAAAAATGGTGATGTACTGGTTGATGCTTACGGCTGGGGTACCCCAATTCTTGGGGCAGTAGTGGCCTTTATTACCGCAATTATTGCGGTGAAATGGCTGGTGAGTTACTTGTCGGCACGCCCATTAGCGCGATTTGGTTGGTATCGCTTGGCGGCCGCTGCTGTCACCGCAGTGCTGATCATGAGCAACACAATTGGCTGAACTACAGTTCGTCTTTATGACGACTCCGCAAGAACTCAACGGTCCATTGTCTCCAGAAGCAGCCATTGCCGCAGAGCGCGCGATGCGTCGTTGCATATTGAATTATTGCCTCGGTATTGACCGTTGTGACCCTGAACTTGTGGCCTCTGCATTTCATGGCGATGGCACCGCCGACTACGGATCATTCAAGGGCTTAGGCGCCGACTTTGCAAAGCATGCAACAACGAGTTTGCGTGGCTATGCCATTGCAACAAAGCATTTTCCTTCCGACACCGTATTTAGTTTCACCTCACTCACCACTGCAGAAGCCGAAACACAAGTTCTTGCGTGGCATCGGTGCAGCAACGATGGTGGCGAGTACCTAGAAAATTTTGCGGGTCGTTACTTCGATAGTTTTGAATTGCGCAACGGTGATTGGCGTATTGCGCATCGTCGCCTCACACACGATTGGAACCAGAAGTTGATGGTGGAGCCAGCATTTGCTCCCGATCGTTTCGTTCAATCACCCCGCAAGTAGAGAAGTAGTGGTGGTTGCTTCCGCCAATGTTGTGGTGGTAGATGTCGTTGTTGTTGTACCCCTGGAGCGACGAATATCGATGACTTCACCAATTGCCTTGCTGAGATAACGGGCCAAGTTGGTGCCACCTCCGCGAGTCATGTGAATGCGGTCGCCGCTAAACCAACTCAATTTTCCCAGTGAGAATTTGTTCCAGTCGTAGAGGAAAAACTTCGGGTCTGCTTTTGCAACGCGGCGCAAGATGGCATTGAACCGTTTGGCTTTTTCAGTGACATTTCCATTTTCGCGGTAGGTGAGCCAAATGATAGACGCCTTTTGTTTTTTGGCTTCTTCGCGAAACTTTTTGGTGGCCTCAAAGAAAACTTGGTCACTGAATTCGTTATAACCAGTTGCAACAACAACGACATCACTGAATTTTCCACGTGCATTTTTGAATCGTTCAAGTGCACTTTCTTTCGTCTCTGGAATACAACCTGAGCGTGTGAGTAATTGGCATGGCTCGGCCGCGTATATCACTGGATGTTTCTTGTCGAGCACCTTGAGCGCTGCGTCGAAAACACCCAACACGGCCATCACCGAATCACCCACAATGAGAGCTTCGGGGCGCCTATCTTTTTTTGCGACAGAGTTACCTGCGCTCACCGATAATGCACTAATACCGATGCTGATGCAGGTGAGAACGGCAACCGCGGAAAGAAAACTAGTTTTGTAGTGGCAAAAGTATGCGAGAGGCTTCTTCAAGATGGTTAATCCAATGTTGTGCGCTGGTGGGTTCCACAATAGGCAATACGACAAACTTGCTTGCGCCTACTGAAATGAATTCTTGAATCATTTTGGTGAGGGCATCCCAACTATTTGGAACAAGCACACTGGGGTCAGCCAAATCGGGTCGGCGTGCCGCTAAGCCCGCCATGAGGGCCTGGGGAACTTCGCCCAAGGCATAGGGGATGAGCACGCCAAAATGCTCAGGGTCAATGGTGCGGTTGTGCTCTTTTGCGTGTTCGCCTATGGTGGTCCAGCCCGCTTCGGCGTCGGCTGGGGTAACAAACGAAGGAAGCCAACCATCGGCGGTGCGTGCGATGCGCTTGAGCTCGCTTGGGGCAATTCCGCCAAGCCACACTTCGGGCGGTTGTTGCTGAGGTTTTGGCAACACGCGCAAGTTGTTGAGTTGGAAAAACTCTCCGTTGTGATTAACCACATCATCGTTCCAACATTTGCGCACCACTTCAAGCGTTTCATTGAAAAGCTTTGCACGAGTTGAGCGCTCGACGCCGAAGGCTTGTTGCTCGGCAACATCGGCAACGC
>JAURNB010000129.1 GCA_030830415.1 Acidimicrobiales bacterium
CCTTCTTTTGGTCCGCAATTCACTGGTGCAGCATCGGCAGTCCATGGTGTGAAGTTGCTTTCCCAGCCAGCACCAGTTGCTACAGGAGCAGTGGTGTCGTCGGTTGGAGCCATGGTGTCGGATGTTTCCATGGTGTCTTCGGTAACTGCGGCGTCGTCAGAAGCACTGTCGCTTCCGCATGCCACGAGGCTTGCTCCCAATGCCAAAACGGCAATGGCGGGCAGCCACTTCTTTGTCATTCGCTTGTTCAACTTTTCCTCCCAAGGAAATATCAATGCGATGCCTTCGGCGAAGGCGTTCCCTCTATAGTAGAGCCTGCCGAGAAGGCGAAATTCCCGTTAGGAAGTCGGGAATTGTGCCATAGACTGACCGTGTCCAGGAGAGGTGCCAGAGCGGCCGAATGGGGCGCCCTGCTAAGGCGTTGTCTGTGTTAAAGCGGACCGTGGGTTCAAATCCCACCCTCTCCGCCAGGTGTTTTCGTGGTGCCCCGAGCACCCGCAGTTGACCTCAATTGAGGTTATCCACAGTGAATTTATTGGGTTTTACGGCTTCCTTTGCTTTTGGCCACCTGCCCCGATAGACCAAAAGGTACCTGCGGGCGGAACTTGTGGGGCTTGTTATGACACACCAAAACAACAACTTCTGGGCTGACGCCGATCGGAACCCACGCTTAAGCCGACCCACCCACCCCATGGCCCGGCGCCTAGGTGTGGTGGCCATTGCGGTGGTTTTGTGTATCCCTGTAGCTCGAGCCTTGGGCGACAACAGCCCAGCCCCGGTACCCAGTGGTGCTGGAGCGGTAGCGGTATTGGAACCCGGCCGCGAACCCGAGCCCACCACCACGGTTGCCACGCTTCCCGCCGTTGTTGAAGTGCCAGAGTCAACGCCAGAACCCGTTGCAACGCTCGCACCAGCACCGCAAGTAGTTGAGGCAAAAGTGGTGGTGCAACCAGAAGTGAAAACTCCACAGTGCGGTGCGAAGTTTAGTGTGCAACTTGGCGACTCATGGAGTTTGCTTGCCGACTATGCCGGAGTGGGAACACGCGAATTACTCCAAGTAAATAAGGCTAATGCGCGCACAGTGATTGTTCCTGGCGACGAATTGTGTGTGCCACAAGGTGCGCGTATGCGTCGCCCCGCACCTGTTGTTACGACGCAACCCGCACGCCAGGCATCATCGTCAAAGCCAGTAGTTGTAGTTGCCGCAAAGCGATTCACTGCTGCTCAGTCAACACAAATTATTCGCGACGTATTTCCCGACGCATTAGAAAAGCGTGCATTGGAACTCGCTGCGCGTGAAAGTCATACCAATGCTGCTGCGTACAACTTTTGCTGTTACGGCCTTTTTCAAATTCACTTTCAAGCGCACAAGAGTTGGCTCGCCACTATTGGTGTCACGAACCCATCGCAGTTGCTTGATGCAGGTACCAATGCGCGTGCAGCACTCACGCTCTACAAGCGTTCAAACTCTTGGGCGGCGTGGGAATAGCGCGCAAAAACTAGGCGCGTTGAGTGATAACAATTACTTGGTCGCCGGCACTAAATGTGATGCGTTCGTTTTTGGACGGGTTGAGTCGCAGCCCCGCTGCGAGAAAGCCGGGCCGGCCAGCAGCTGCCGCACATTGATAACCGATAGCAATAACACCCGAGTTGCGTGCTTCAGCGATGATCTCGGCAAACGTTGCAGTGTTGTGTGGCGCGTAATGCGCGAAGGGATGCTTGGCGATACCTGAACCGTATGCGCCAAAGAGATCGCTGAACACCTCAACGAGTTGAGGGCTTTCACTTAACTGCGCAAGAAGCAAGCTGATGAGTTGTTGGCTCACGATGAAATCGTCGCCGTCGCCGTCACTCGCTAATTCAACATCGTCTGGGTCGCGTAACTCGGTGACAATGTTTCCTGCGGTTGTGGCGTGCACTGAACGCAAGTGCATCAAACTCAAGAGCACGCGCGCATCGGCTTCGTCGATTTCGAAAGGTGGGTTTTCACACAAGATGAGATAGTGGTCGAACTCGCCAGACGCTGTGGCAGCAACAATAGAGACGCGTGCAATGGTGTCGCCTTCCACAAGTTGCAGAGTTTGATTGACAAGACCGAGCCCCTTGATTTGTGCAGCAACTAAGTCTGGGTTATGAAGCTCGGGGTTCAGCAGTATCACTAACTCAGATCCGGGAGCTACATCGGCTTCAATTTCCAAAATGACGCGCGGCGCCATCTGGTTCCACCCAATAATGAGTGATCGTTCGCGTTTGAATTCGCCTGTAGAAATAGGCTTTTCTTCGTTTGGTTGCCAGGGTTCAGGCACAAGATCTATGTTGAAAACGGAGTCATCTTCTGCGATACCAATGACGGAGTCTCCAGCGGCAATCACTGTGTTGAGTGGTGGGCTCAAGAGTACGGAGCCATCATTTTTTTCTAACCCGATAATTGTTGCGTTAGACGACGCGAGAAGTAGCTCGCCAAATGTTCGACCAACAAGGTTTTGAGGAACGAGCTTCGCGTACATTTCATCGCCATCGAAGTCGAGCAATTCTTGGTAAATCAAACCAAGACCAGAAGCCCGAGAGGTTTGTGCCGTGATGCGAGCAATGATTTCTGTTGGCGAAATAGCAATGAGGCGACTGCCCACAACTTCACGCAGAGCTTGCGAGGTGTCTTCGCCCTCAATTTCAGCGATGATCTGAACGGTTGATGCCTCGCCAAGAATTTTGTGCAATGCCAAAATCACTTTGACGCCATAAGTGTTTGATTCTTCGCCTTCAGGGTTGAGCACGATGATTGATTTCGCATCATGTGGGTTCATACGCAAAAGATCGGCAAGGCGAGTGGGTAAACCGCTGCGCACCACTAAGCGCGAGTTGCCCATGTCGGTGACATCGCGATTCAACGCATCGGTGACTTCAACAACGTCGTCGGGGCTAAGGATGACAATGACGTGGCTCTGATTACTACGGTTCGCTTCCACGAGTTCTGAAATGATGCTCGGTAATTTGGCATTACGCCCGATGATGAGCGTGTGGCCACCTTCAATAACATCTGACTTTCCACGGCGCAGTTCTTGCAACCGGGTGTCGAGGCCACTGGAAATGAGACCAATAATTGCAGCACCAATGAAAATGCCGACCAGAGTGATGAGCACGCTGAATACGCGGTAACCCGAGGCTTGGTCGCCAGTGAACGTCCCTGCATCGAGATAGCGACCCGCGGCGAGCCAGATGCTTTCCAAAAAACTGGTTGGCTCATCGGATGGCCCAAGTTTGAAGAGCCAGGTGAGTACCGAAACAACGAGCACAAGAATGGCAGTAATTGCCCCGAGCCACGTGAGAACGGCACCAATTCCGCGGGCCAACCCATTGTCGAATCGGTAACGCAAGCGTTGTTTGAGAGTGAATCGATTGCCCATAGTGACTTTCAACATAGCAACTACGGTGATTGCCCCCAATTGAGGGGGCAGGTTTCGCCCTTGGCGTTTTCCCCTTAGAATGCATTGCCTAAGCGCTTGTAGCTCAATGGATAGAGCATTTGACTACGGATCAAAAGGTTGGGAGTTCGAGTCTCTCCAAGCGCGCCAGTTGTTTTTAACTAAGAGTTGTGCGGTTGAATCAGAGTTGCTTGAAGCAACGCTCGAAAGCCAACGAGGGCATTTGCATAGCGAACGGGGTCTGCTGTTTCAATAATGAGGCCAGCGGTAATGGCATCAAACGTGTCGATAAAGACCGCGCGATTTTTAATGGTGAGCACGCCATCGCGTATTCCGGAATCGGCTATGCGTTCAATAAGCGCATA
>JAURNB010000130.1 GCA_030830415.1 Acidimicrobiales bacterium
GAGCTACCCGCCCCATATGACCCATCGGCACGAGGAGCTAACGACGTTCCGCTTTTACCGGCAAAGGGATGCTCACGCATGAACTGTTCCACTTCTTGCACCTTTGCGGTGAGTTCATTCACCACTTCAACGCTGGCCGACAATTTCATAATTGCATCAGACATATTGCGAGCAGCTACGGCGAGTTGGTCGCGTGCATTTTCTTCTGCAGACTTCCCGAGGGCCCGCTCGTGAAAACCTTGAAACATTTTCTCTACAGCTTCAGAGCTGAAAGTACTGGTTTCAAAAGACTCTTCGCTCACGCATCGACCATCATCAAAACAGGAGCATGATCGCTTGGCTGTTCGCCCTTGCGTGAGTTTCTGTCGATACCCACCCATGATGTTTTGTTGGCAACAGCCTGTGTTGCCAGCATGAGATCGATGCGCATGCCACGACCCTGATGGAAGTCGCCGCCGCGGTAGTCCCACCACGAATACAACTTGCTCTCTTGGTAGTGGTCGCGAAAAACATCGCGCAAACCCCAACCACAAAGATCGGCAAGCACTTCACGCTCGGCATCGCTCACGTGTGTTTGCCCCACAAGTTTTGCTGGGTCGGGAACATCGCGATCTTCTGGTGCGATGTTGTAGTCGCCTGCAATGACCAATTTTCCTTGAGGTGTGGTGAGCGCCTCTGCGTGTGCACGGAGTTGTTTCATCCAGCGCAGTTTGTATTGGTAATGCTCGTGGTCGAGGGCACGACCATTGGGAACGTACACAGATGTCACCAAGATGCCGCCACAGTCGGCTGTAATGATGCGCGCTTCATGGTCGGGTTCGCCCACTGCGAAGTTCACCACCACATTCTTCATCGGTACTTTAGAGAGAAGTGCCACACCGTTCCACTGGCCCTGGCCAAAGTGTGCCGTGGAGTAACCCATCTCTTCAAAGGTGAGCGCGGGAAATGCAGCATCATTCATTTTTGTCTCTTGCATGCACACCACGTCGGGTTGCACTTCTTCAAGCCAAGCGGTGACCCGCGGCAACCGAGCTTTGAGTGAATTCACGTTCCATGTAGCAATAAGCATGAATACTGTTTACTTCTTTGCAGCCTTCGATACGGCTTTTGCCGGAGCAGAGGCTTTTTTCGCCCCAGACTTCTTCGCTGGTGTTGCCGCTTTTTTCACTACTGCTGCTGCCTTTTTCACCACAGCTGCGGCTTTTTTCGGCACGGCAGCCTTCTTTGCAACGGGCGCCACTTTTTTCTCTACAGCGGCAGCCTTCTTCGCCGACACTGGTTCTTTCTTTTCCACTTTTGCCGACGCTTTGACTTTGGTCTCTTTCACCGCAATTTTCACTGCTTCAGGAACACCCAGTTCTACGCTGCGTCGCGCCGGCGTGTAGCCAGCCACAACGAGTGCCAATGTGTCGCCAATTTGAATTGCCTCGCGAGCGCTTCGCGGGGCGGGATTGCCCAATAGACGCAAAGGAACATAGCCCTTAATGTCGCCGACTTTTACATAGGCCCCGTGGGCGCTGTAACTATCGACAACGCCTTTCACTTTGCTGCCCACTGGCTGTTTTTCAACAAAGGCAAGGTATGGCAACACTTCATTCACTGAACTGGTGTCACGCTTTTCAGCAACTACTTTTTCAGGCGTGCGCGGCGCCATCCGTGCTCCAGGTGGTGGAGTCTTCGGAGTGGGCATCGGGGCACTTGCTTCACGACTTGCCTTTTTAGCAGGACGTGTTTCATCGCTCGTACGTTTTTGCGCCTGCACTCCACGTGTTGCCTTTTTGCTGGTGGGTCCACGCACTGGTGAGCGGTCGACAAATACCCAGCCCACGTGCGGAACAGGTTTGCCACCCATGAGTCGACCTTCATCGAAGAGCCACGCGTATTCGCCATGAAACTCTTGATAACTGTCGTTCGAAATGATGGAAGCTTTCACCTTGTCGGCAATTGCCAACACAAATGCATCGCCGCGACCAATGGCTCCGGCAGGAGGGGTGACCAGTTCGTTGTTGTTCACGGCATCATCAAACTCAGCAACTTCTCGCTTATCGATGCGGTGACCGAAACTTGCGTCGACAACCACCGTAATTTTTGAGGTGGGGTGCTCGTCCATGAAGGCCAAGACCGCTTCGTTGAGCTGTTTGAGGCTCGGTGCGCTGCGGCCCTCGGTGGCAATATTGGACCCGTCGACCACCACGTGATGAGGGCTGCGTGGATGAGGCATAAGTTGTAGTCAAGCACCCCATAGCTCTCTCTTCGTGGATCATTGCTCGTAGTATTGGTCACCGTGACTACTTCCTCATTTCGCGCCGTTTTCTGGGACTTCGGAGGGGTCATTTTGTCGAGTCCTTTCGATGCTTTTTTGCAATATGAGGCCCAAAAGGGGCTCCCCGAGGGGTTTTTACGCTCTGTGAACGCCACCAACCCCGATGCCAATGCCTGGGCTCTGCTCGAGCGCAATGAGGTCTCGCCTCGCGACTTCGATGCTCTTTTCCTTGCCGAAAGCACTGCCCTTGGCCACCCAGTGCCTGGAGCCGACGTTTTGAAACTCCTTGCCGGCGAGATTCGCCCCGCAATGGTGGAGGCCCTCGACACCGTCAAGGCAGCTGGTTACGCCATGGCTTGTCTCACCAACAATGTGGTGGGTGGCGATGGCGCAACGCCCGAGCGTCGCGCAGCAGTAGCGGCTGTGATGGCGCGTTTCGATGCTGTTATTGAAAGTAGCAAAGTGGGTTGCCGCAAACCTGAAACACGGTTCTATGAAATTGCGTGTGAAACCCTGCAGGTGTCGCCGCATGAATGCGTGTTTCTTGACGACCTC
>JAURNB010000131.1 GCA_030830415.1 Acidimicrobiales bacterium
AGTTTGCCAGGTAACAGAATGCAGGGAGTCATGTTGTAGTTAGCGCCCTGTGACTTCAGATATCTCGTAACCCTCAGCTTTGGCGGCTGCAATCAGTGTTTCGGTGTGGTCGCGCCCGCGGACTTCGAGCACTACCTGCACACCGGTTTCACGCACGTGCAAGTCGACGCCCTCACGCACGTGTTCGACTTCGATCAAGTTGGCGCCGTATTGGGCAAATACGGTAAGTAATCGAGCCAAACCACCTGGTCGATCGCTGATTCGGGCAAACAGAATCAATCGGCGGCCGCTAATGGTTTCGTGGCGTCGCACGAGCCCGGTCAACAACCCAAGGTCAGCGTTGCCGCCCGACAGCACCACGCAGGTTGTGCCGCGCTCAGCCCGCTTAACTCGCCCAGCAATCAGCGCTGAAACACCAACTGCACCACCACCTTCAACGAACAACTTGGAGCGCTCCAACAGCAACACCATGGCATCCGCCACGCTGTCTTCGTCAACATCGACTATTTCATCCACCCATTTTTCAATCAACGGGGCTGTCACGTCACCAGGAACTTTTACTGCGATGCCATCGGCGAGCGTCGGCACGGGCCCAAGTGGTGCCTTGCCATATATATACGGTGCACATGACGAAATCTGCACACCAATCACTTTGATGGAAGGGTCGAATTGTTTGACGGTGAGTGCAACACCGCTCAACAAGCCACCGCCACCGAGCGGCACGATGACTTGGGCAAGATCGGGGATGTCGTCGATTAGTTCGACTCCGAGTGTGGCCTGACCAGCGACAACGACTGGGTCATCGTACGGATGACAAAACACCATGCCAGTTTCATTCGCGCGTGCCTGCGCAAGTGCGACGGCAACATCAAGGCTTTCGCCTCCCTCGTGCACCGTGGCGCCATAACCACGGCACGCAGCAATTTTTGACAGCGACGCACCAGCCGGAACATAAATTTCACACGGCACACCAAACTGTCGCGCGGCAAAGGCAAGTGCCCCAGCATGGTTGCCTGCGCTACCAGCAACGACACCGCGGCGCGCTGACTCGCCGAGAGTGGCAAGTTTGTTCATCGCTCCACGAATCTTGAAGGCTCCGGTGCGCTGCAGGTTTTCGGCCTTCAATAGCACCGAGCCCCCGTAACGCTCGCTCAGATGAGCCGACGGGGCGACAGGGGTATGAGTGACGATGCGGCGGTCGCGTTCGCCGATGAGACGCACTTCTTCCAAGGAAATATCAACGGCGCTCGTGCGACCCATGCAACAACTACGGTATCGCTGTGCGTGCACTCATTGTTGGCAACCGTGGTGACGCCGACCCGGGCTTGGTTGGCACTCGCCTCAGCGAAGTTGGCTTCACGTTTGAGCGCAATGAACGCGAGTATCCGCGCGAGTGGAAGTCGCTCGCTGGAGTGGACTTGGTGGTGTTACTCGGCTCCGAGTGGTCGGTGTATTGGGAGGGCAATGAAAAAGAAGTCGCTGCCGAAGTGGATTTGGTGCACACCGCCATGAAGCGCGGCGTGCCGATTTTTGGTATCTGTTTTGGCGCACAACTCATCGCGCATGCACTCGGTGGCAGCGTGACGCGATCTCAAGTACCGGAAGTTGGTTGGCATGATGTGTCGAGCACGGCGTATCCCGACTTGCTCGCCGGCCGTTGGCTGCAGTGGCACTACGACGTGTTCACCGTGCCGCAAGGTCTGCAGGCTGTTGCAATCAGCGATGTTGGCCCCCAGGCCATGTTGGGCAAGCGCCTGTTTGCCACCCAATTTCACCCCGAGGCAACGCTTGACATCATCATGCGCTGGAGCACGGGCGTGGGCACGGCTGAGCTCGCCAAACTCGGCATTGACGCCAAGCACCTTTGTGAAATGTCGGGGCATCAGGTAGCCAGCAGGGCATCTGCCACAGCCAAACTCGTCGACTGGTTTCTGGCAGAAGTGGCCGAGTAGAGCCGGTCAAGATGTGTTGGAAAAAATTGACAACTTCAATTGTTTCTCTAGTTAATTGACAATGATTAATCTGTAGAAAGCAGATTTTCGCATGCTTCTTGGAGAAATATGGGATGCGGTTGAAGGTAGGGCATCTGTGCACGCTTGCACTACTGAGTTGATCGGAAAAGAGCTGAGTTAGTTCGCAGCCACTTCTGTAGTTGACGATACTCAATGTCGATTAGGGAATCTGGAGCTTTAAGACCCAAAGCTGTTCTGTTTGAAAAGCTATTACGGCAAACGGCTCCCAGTTTTTGCGCTCAACGAGAGTGTGATCAATTACAATCCACCTAACGCCGAACTTTTGAAGCTTCTCTGATAGTTGTGAAGTGGGAGAATCCGAGAATGAAATCACGGTGTTTAGTGCGCCGTTATGCAACAAAGATTCTGGGTCAAACCACTTTTGGAAAACACCTACCACTAAATACTCTCTTTCTGATAGTGCAGCCAGACCGTAGTCGCTGTAGGAAGGCCCGCTGTTGGCACTAAGCATGTAATTTGTTGCCACTAAATCAGAAACTTTGGAATTTGAAGCAAGCCACTTTCCAACTGTGATGAAGTCGGGTGCCCCGATGTTTGCAGCTATCTCGGCGGGCTGCCGCTCGCGTTGAAACTCGCTTACTGCACTATTCCAGTATCCGTAGAGAGTGAGAATTGAGAGTGACACAAGTAGCGATCCCAATACAAGCCGGGAAGAGAGCCGCTTACTTCTTATTGTGGCAATCAGGATGACCATGGTGACGGCAGCAGCCCCGACTCGACGATCAAACGTCACGTACTGAAGGAGTGCGACCTTCACGCCTTCCCACTCAAAGAGTTGTGTTCCGATTTGGCGCCATAGTCGTTCTGCCAGGCTGAGACGCACCCAGAAGTAACCGAAAATCACGATGCAAATGACTATCAGCGACAATATCCGCAGTTTCTTTGCTGGCGACAGAACGTCAACGTCAGATGCAACGACGCCTATCAGAGTGAGCGAAGCGACGAGGTACATTGAGCCGCTGAAGTACTCAAAAGTGTTCGCATTGCCCGTCATGATGGTGTCCATCAGCACACCCAACAGTGCAATCGGCGCCAAGCCCCGTAGAAAGAGAATGCTCGGTAGTTCGCAGGCTGCTCTCTTTCCTGAAGAGAGCGCCAGTATCACCATGACTACAACTGGCACAATCAACGAGAAACGCTGCAGTGATACCAGCAGATAAGCAAAGCCTGGTCCGTACGTCGCGATTTGTCCGAGTCCGAGGTTGACTTCGGTAATAGCAAAGCCACCAACAATTTTACTGGCAAGACTGATCAGTGGGATAATGCCAAACGATGCAATAGTGCAACCGAGTAGAAGGACAAGAGTTCGAGGACGTGCTGCCAACCGTCGAGTGACCACAAATAGCTCTGCACAAAAAATAATGATCGCGACAGTAAAAAGGCTCGGTAGTTTCGTCAGGACAGTGATACCGCCAAACAGCGAGTAGAGAATAATCCTTCGCACAAAAGTTTGTGTTGTGCCAAGTGCCAGGAGAACTGCTGCGATCGTGGCTGCCACCACTGCAAACGCGCCCGCCGTTGAAGTGCCTGACCAGTCGAGACGATTAATCGCCAAAATTGCCCACACTGGTGCGAGACCAAGACTCCCGTTGCCAGTTTTGTTTAAGTATCCAGCCATCTGCACCAACGACCCGGTGAGTGCGACTGAGTAGACCAAGGGCATTACACGGGTGAGGGTGGTGAAGGTTTCTGGTCGACCACCAAATTCGTTGAGAAGCCCGGTCCATCCATACGACAGCCAGTGGTATCTGCTGAAGTTGTGTACTCCAAAGTCTGCAAACGGACCTGAGCGTGCCAGATGTTGGGAGAGCATTTCAAGGAAGTTGTAGTCATCGGTGACCATCCACCAGTACTCCTGCCGGAAGAACATTGGCGTGATGATTACGACAGCAGCAATGGCTACTGCTGTCTGCTTTACCCATCGTGGCGTGGTGAACATGTCTCCGCTGACGAAGCCGAGGACGAAGAAGGCAATAGCAACTGGCAGTAGTTCAGGAAACTCCCACGTCAATGCGAGTGCCGCTAAACCGACTACCTGTCCAAGAATCCATAGGCGTTCAGATCCGAGGGGTTGCCAGTTCGGTGTGCGCAGCAAGTACACCACTGAGGCGACCCCCACCATGACCACGACGACAAGCCCGAGAGCTCCGCGGGCAAAGATTTGGAACAGTGCAAATGAAAGTGCTCCACCCAGAATTAGGCCAGGCCCGAGCAGTAACAACAGCGACGCAGGAACCCCTCTGAGGATTCGCGTCAGGACCACCGTTCCGAATGCCGCCTGGGATATCACCGCCACACTGAACAACAGCGCATTCCAGATAGGAACATCAAGGTAGGCAAATGCAGTTGTCAATACCCCGGCAAGCAGCAACAGTTCTGAAATTGCCGAGTGAGAAAGCACCCGACTCTGAAGGGAAATGTGCATGGTCAAAAGGTGTTTCGGGGTGATAGCTCGGGTCGTGCAGCCTGATTTGTGTGGACAAAGCCCCACACTACGCCAAGCACCTTTGTGAAATGTCGGGGGA
>JAURNB010000132.1 GCA_030830415.1 Acidimicrobiales bacterium
CCAGAGCATCGTTTCCTGTCGCATCTTGAATTGCGCTATTGCTTGTCGCTGTATTCGACGAAGGTGCGTTGTAAACAATCGAAGCTGCCTTGCCCGCCTCAATCTTTGGGTTTGTCACAATGACCACGGTTGAACCGACAATTGTTACACCGGTGACAGTAAGTGTTGCGCCGTCAACAGTCACAGTGAAGGCCGAAGTACCTGGCCCCGTTGTGCCCAAAGGTTCGTTAAAGGTCAACACCGCAGCACCCGCAGTATTGACTGCAGAAGAAACAAGGGTCGGTCCGGTGAGGTCCACTGTTGATTGGTTGCTTGCTCCAGAAATAGTTACCGCTGCACTACTTGAAGCCGCATCGTTACCGGCAGTGTCTTCAATGGTGTTACCAGAAGAAGGCGCACTGTAAGTAACTGCAACACTTTGCCCCGCACCAACAACTGGCGTCGTCACAATAGTCACTACCGACCCACTCACTGTCACACTTGACACCGTGACAGCAGTTCCTCCAATAGTTACCTGGAACCGTGAAGTAGGAGCTGTTGTGGTATTCAATGCTTCGTTGTAGGTCAAAAGAATACTTCCACCAGCAGACACAGCTGCTGAGACAAATATTGGAGCAGTTGTGTCGGTAGTCGAGCTATTTGTTACATCAAGTGCAGATGAAGAAAACGAGGCAGCATCGTTACCCACACTGTCTTGAACCGCGTTGTTGCTCGTTGCGGAGTTTGGTGTGGGTGCCGCATAAGCGACAGTAACTACTTCATTTCGTTCTACAGCAGGAGACAGCGTCAGGACGACCGTTGATCCAGACACAGCAACACCTGTTACCGATCGTGACGACCCACCGACTCTCACTGCGAAGTCTCCTGATGCAGCAGTTGTCACATTCAGAGCTTCGTTGTAGGTAATTGTCAAATTCGTACCTGCTGTATCTACCGCAGCAGACTGCACTACTGGAGCAGCCGTATCGGTAACGTTCGCAACAGTAGTAAAAGTAGAAATACTTGCCGCATCGTTACCAGCTGCGTCTTGTATGGCTGCAGTGTCGTTACCTCCCGTAGAGTCGGTATAGGTAAATTCGATGGTGTTGCCGTCAACTATTGCTGCATTGAGCGTTACCTCTACCGTGGTACCACTGGTCACTATTGCAGTAGTTGGTGTAATTGATGATCCACCGTTCACTCGGTATCTAAACTGACCAGCTGCAGGAACAGTAGCGCTTAAGGTTTCGCTGAATGTAAGTATCATTTTGGTCTTTAGACCATTCATTGCCCCAGACACAAAAGTTGGTGCAACAGTGTCATACGTTGAACTGTTAGTTACTGAAGTTGCAGAAAATGATGCTGCATCATTACCGGCTGTATCTTGAACTGCAGCATTTGAGGTTCCTAAATCGGCAGTTGGTGCTGTGTAAGCAACAGTGACCGTATCAGTGCGTTGTGCACGAGGAGACAAAGTAAGTACAACAGTAGATCCAGAAATTGACCTCGCAGTCGGGTTCCGTGATGATCCACCATACGTAACCGAGAAGGCAGTTGTTGCTGCTGTTGTTGTACCAAGGGCTTCGTTATACGTCAGAGTCAAAGTCTCTCCCGTACTGTCAACAGCTGCCGATACCAGGGTGGGGGCAACTGCTTCTGTAGTTGAACCGTTTGTAATTTGGGCTTCAGGAATACTAGAGCTGTCATTGAATGAAGCGTCTTCTATGACGTTTGAGTCGTCACCGTTTGTAGTGGGGTCTCCATACGACAGCAGCACTACTGCCCCTGGCGCAATACGTTCCGTCATGTTTAATTCCACAGTCAGCCCATTGACGGTTACTGATGAAATCGTTTTCGTTACTCCACCAACTTTGACGGCGAAGAGACTTGTGGGAATGGTGCCTGCCGCAGAGAGAACTTCGTTGTACGTAAGAATAACTTTTGTTCCTTCGGCATTCACTGCAGATGAGCTATAGGTGGGTGGCATATTGTCTGCACCTGCGCCGGTGAGACTTCCACTTCCGGTTGTATCTGTCACCGTCACCATGTTGACGGCGGTGGCGCTTACTGTTCCGTCGCCAAGCTGACCACTGGAGTTAGATCCTGAACATTTCACATTTCCGGTTAAACCAATAATGATGCAGATGTGAGTTCCACCGACCGAGACAGCATAAATATCTTCGATCACAGCACTACTGAGGTTTCCAGCTCTCATTAATCGCGGGGTGCCACTTGTTCCAACTGCCCCAACCGATGCCTTACCGTTGGGGTTGTCTCCCCAACATTTCACTGTTCGGTTAAAAAGGAGTGCGCAAAAGGCTTGCCTCTCACCAGAGATCGCAAGTGCCGTATCTACATCTAGAACATTCGCCGCACTGTAGTTGTCAGCAGTGTTATCAACTAAGCCTTCGCCACGACCCAAAGCCTTTGATCCGTTTTTACCCCAACACTTCACTTGACCTCCGGAAACCGCAACGGCCCGCCCGGATATTTCAAACAAGCCACACGAGGTGTAACCACTAGGCGCCATCGCTTTAGCCCCATTGGTGCCTGGATCAGCACTTGATGCATAAACACGGGTTCCCGGAGGGTCCGAGCCCGCATAGCCATACACACCGTTTGTTGTTCCCCAACACACTTGTGTCTCATCAGTTTTTACTGCACAAGCAGTTTGATCACTCATGCTGAGTTGCTTCACCCCTGTGAGTTGCACATTGCTCGTTTGACCACTTCCGCAACTAACGGTATAGACATCACTCGAACAGAGCAAAACATAGCCAACTCCGGCATAAGTCTTTCCTCCACCAGTTGTATCACCCCAGCACTTCACGCGCCCATCGTTAATTACTGCGCATGTGTTGTAGGCAGTTGCAGACAATGCGACAGCTCCAGTTAAATCGGGAGAAGCATCTGATTCAGATTGGTTCGTGTAGAGGCTCTTGACAAATGTTGGGTAAGGGCTGGCGATTCCAGAAGATTGATACTTTCCGATACGCCAGCTCAAACCCCAACATTTGACTTTGGTTGTGTTGAGCAGAGCACATGTGTGATTTTCTGATGCGATAACGCCAATAACTCCAGAGAGCAAATCAGATGAACCAGCGCGGTCAAGTACATATGTAGGCCTATTTGTGTTGTTCACAGTGCCGTTGCCTAGCTTGCCCCATGTGTTGTCTCCCCAGCACAGTAAGTTTGAGTTTTTGATAACACACGTATGCGTGTCGCCAAGTGAGATAGCTGCTTGAAGTGCTTGAGTTGGCGTTCCATAAGCTGCTTCACCTGTGTCAGCTAATGCTGCGCGAGGCGCAAGCGAAGCTGCTGCAACAAGCAATGTTGCAATGAGCGAAAAGACAACACCAAACGCTCTCCATTTTGCAGCGCGTTGTGCAGTGAGTGATGTAGTGAACATGTAACGCCTTTCGACATTTGTAGCGCATTACTACGTAGTGATTTGCTACACTATAAGCAGTACTCCACTACAAAGCAAGGAGAGAGGCCTGCCCTCTGAGAGAATTTCCCGGGTTGATGCCGTCGAGCGCTTTCTCGATGCAACAGCAGCTTTGGTGTGCTCTCAATCTCCGGCAGATGTCACTTTGGCTGATATCGCCTGCCGAGCCGAGTTAGGCCCGTACTACATCTACCGTTTTTTCGGCACTCGTCTTGACCTATTAATAGAGGTGTCCGATTTACTTGCTGCCCAAGCCGGTAAATCACTACAACACAAGATTTCAGACAATGATCTTGATTTTGCTCAACTTCTAGAATTTTGTAGATCTGTTTGCTTCCACCGCATTCAATTACTGCAGCATTTGACAGCACAAGGGGTCCCCGCGGCACGTTTTCAGAAAGGAAATCGGTTGATTTTTACAGGTATATCCCAGTTTTTTAAAAACTCGGGAATATCAACAGCTCGGGCATTAAGCAATGGCGCTATCACACTCGCGCTCGTTCATGCCGAGATCTCACTGCTGCCCACATTCGACCTAGAAAAAGAGGAATTGAACGACCTCATTTCCCTTTTTGCCGCAATGTAATTGGATCAATCGCCTTGTGAATACGGGAGTAAAGTAGTGAGGTGCCAAGTGCCAAGAAGAAACCTGCCGCGAAAGTGGAGACAAAACCTGTCCGCTACAGCCGCGCCGCTGCCACCCAGATGTTTCTCGATGCCACTATCTCACTCATTGCCAAGAAACCCATCCCCGATATTTCTCTGCAGGAAATAGCGGAAGCTACTGGGCTTAACCATGGCTACGTGTTTCGCTATTTCGGCACCCGCATCGACCTCTTTACTGCTGTCACCGATGAACTCGCGCGCTTGGCGCAAGCAGCCATCCAAAAGCAAATTGAGGCCCGCATAAAGCGCGGCGAAGAAGCTGCCTCCTTCGATCTCACTGTTTTGGCTGTCGGGCGCAAATACACAAGCCAGCGCCAACAAGTGATTCAGTACCTCATTACCTGCGGAGTGAAGCCGAAGCGTTTTGCGGAAAAGTCACGTGAACTGAATGGTGAATTGGCCATCCAGTTTCAAAAAATGGGAATGAACCCAAGGTTCGCCCAAGCACTCGCCATCAAGTCGGGCATTCTTTTGTGGTCTGAATTATTTCTTATGGAGAGCTTCGGCATTACGCCTGAAGAAGCACTCGACATTCGCAGTATGGCATTCGATGAAATTGCTCAACATAAAGCAACAACGAAGCGCCTGGGTTGGAATTAACTTCCCTACGCAATAAAGCCGCCGTCAACAATAATTTCGGCACCATTCACGTACGACGCTGCGTCGCCTAGCAAGAACATCACTACCTCGCCCACTTCTTTTGCATCAGCAGTGCGTTGCATAGGAACTTGGTTTGCAATCGTACTCTCAATGCCTTGGGGCAACATGTCGGTTTCAATAAAGCCGGGGTGCACCGAGTTCACACGTACGTTGTGTGCGCCGAGTTCTCGTGCTGCAGTTTTGGTCATGCCGTGCACTGCCCATTTACTTGCTGCATAGGCAATGGCGCGCAGGCCACGCATTCCTGCAACTGATGAGATGTTCACTATGGAACCCGACTTTTGCGCAATCATTGTTGCCGCCACCGCTTGCATGCCAAGAAAAACACCCACCTGATTGACATCAATAATTTGGCGGAATTCTGCTTCGGTTGCTTGGGTAACGCCGCCTGGCTTCCAGATACCTGCGTTGTTCACGAGTCCGTCAATGCGACCATACGCAGCCAGTGTTTTCTGCACAACGTTTGCCCATTGTTCTGAAGAGGTGACATCGTGAGAAATGAAAAGGCCACCTACTTCTTTTGCAACATGCTGACCATCAATGATGTCGGTCACCACAACTTTTGCACCGGCTTGTGCGGCCAGTACTGCCTCTGCTTCGCCTTGTCCGCGCGAGGCCCCGGTAATGATGATTACTTTTCCGTCAAGTGTTCCCATGTCACAACAATAGAACATCAACTAGTGGGTTTTTACGGGCAGCCGATTCCATTCAGGGTTGCACATGTTGGGCATAAAAGAGCTTTCCCGTCTGGGGTGCTCCATTCCTTGCCGTAGGGCGACTCGCACATCAAACAATTAGTGGTTGCTACTTGCGGAATTTTCGTTTCAGACATAGAAACGCTTTCCTGAGACACTTTTATTGCCAGCCTAATTTCTCGGCATTTTTCTTGGCGTCGCCAAGTTCATGGAGAAAGAGGTTGATGATGTCTGTACGAGTGCTTTTGTCGATGACAGAAGCAGCCAATAGTTTTTCATTGGCAAGTAGAAACAACATGCCAATTTTTGCGCGATACACCCGAGCTGCTCGCTTATCGAGATTGAAGGATGCAGCAAAAAATGCTTCTGTATTTGTTCGTTGCTCGAGGGCAAGCACAGCGAAGCGTTCGGGGGGAAAGCCTTCAGCGAGGAGATACTCCATCAATTTAAAGCGCAAATTGGCATCTGGATCTTTCACCAGGGCTGCAACGTCGCCAGCATCGCGATGCTTCTTCAATCGTTCCGACATGATTTCCACGACGCAAAAAAGCATCTCGTGGTTGCTGCCGAAGTACCGAGCAATGTAACTGTGATTCAGCCCCGATTCATGGGCTATTTCACGGCTGGAAACTTCTGATACTGGTCGCTCGCGAAGCATGGCGATAGCGGTATCGAGGATGAGAGTCTTGGCCTGCTCTTGGCTCACACGGCCCAAGGCGGCCTTACGTTCGCGTTGTTGCATTGCTGGGGCGAGGTTGACAGGTTGCTTTTTCGGCCCTGGTTTCTGACGCTCTACAACTTTTGCAGATGCCTTCTTTGTTGTTGCTTTTTTTGCCTTTTTCGCTGTAGCCACGAGCCAACCTTAGTCGCAGAGACCGCAAGTACTTATTTTCTTAGACCCCCAGTGTTCATCTTTCCATTGCGTGAAACCCAATGTCCATAGGCTAAAAAGGAGCATGCGCATTTTGGTGACAAACGATGATGGTATTGATTCAGTAGGACTCCATGTCCTTGCCCGCGCAATGAACCGCCACGGTGAAGTAGTCGTGGTAGCACCCGATCGCGAATACTCAGGCGCGAGTTCTGCTGTGGGGGCATTACACGTGATGCAACCAGAAGTGCAC